>JALYJX010000028.1 GCA_030775065.1 Gemmatimonadota bacterium
TTGCCACCCTGATCGAGAATGAAGGCCCGGCGGAACCCGCCCGCGGTTCCGGCCTCGAAAGCGGCGATGTCGGCAAACGTCCAGACACCAAACGAGCTTTCGGTAAACAGATTGCGGATTTTCACAAGCTCGTTGCGCGTGCCGACTACAAAGGTGTGATCCCCACGCGGTATCGTCAGATTGTTGGTAATCTCGTAGGTGTCTGCATCGAGCTCATTGACCTGGGAGAACTGGTCAGTCCCCGCGAAGAGGGTTCGGCCGCCACTATAGTTAACGACGATCTGCGGAAACTGTCCCAGCGGAGGCACGCGGCGGTCTCGAACTATTGTTGCGCCCGCGAAGACCTCGTTGCTCCACCCGTTCTTGAAATTGGAGAAGAGCTGAACTACTGGCGCTTTCTTGTTGCTGTTGATCGTGTGGAAATTCGATGTGAAGACACCACGCGCCGAGGTACGCGCATTCTGACGGCGTCCTTCGTTGGTGGCGTCGGTGTAGTTGAACCGCGCGACGAGGCGGTGATCCGGGTTGATCTGGAAGTCGAGCCGACCGAAGAGATTGTCGTTCGGCGAGGGACTGTTCAGGATGCCGGCCGATCCCGGATCCGGCGATCCGGGCTTCGCCTTGTAGGCGGCCGCGAAGCGCGAAATCTCGGCGTCGGTGAACGGGAACGCAGTCAGGGCGCCGGCCGGTTGGCCCTGGAACGGACCACTGACCGGAGTCGACTCCCGCTGCCACTCATTCGCGGTGAAGAAATGCAACCTGTCACTGATGATCGGGCCGCCGAGCGTGAAGCCGGTCATGCGACGGTTGAACTCGGTCGCGCGAAGCGTTGGCACGTTGCGGCCGAAGTCCTGATTGCGGTAATACTGGAAAACCGTCCCGTGAAGATTGTTCGTGCCACTTTTCGTCACGGCGTTGAGCAGCATTCCGCCGAAATTCCCCTGACGAACGTCGTATGGCGCCAATAAAATCTGATACTCCTTAACGGCGTCGATCGAGATCGCCTTCGCGCTGATCTGACCTCCCGGCTGCCCCGTCGAGCCAAGACCGAAGACGTCCCGCTCGGTCGCACCGTCGATCTGAACGTTGTTCATCCTCACCGACATTCCGCCCGCGGAGTAACCGGAGCCGGAGCTCACTACCTGCGGCGCGGCCTTTGTGAAATCGATGAGGTTTCGGCCGATGCTTGGAGCGCGCTCGAGGGCCTGGGCAGAAACTGTCGTCTTGGTCCCCATGTTCGTGGCGGAGATGATCTCACCGGTCGTCGCGCGAATCTCCAGGCTGCTGATCTGTGTGACCTGGGGGGTGAGCGTGACCGCGATTCGCTCGGTCTGGCTGAGCTGGATGTAAAGATTCTGGCGCGTATGCGGCTCATAGCCTATGCGACGGACCGTGACAGTATACGGCCCACCGACCTCGAGGCCGGATACCAGGAACTGTCCGTTGTCCCGAGTCGTGCCGCCGGTGCGGAAACCGGTGGCCGTGTTGACAACCAGGACCTGCGCCCCGCTGAGCGGCGCGCCGGTATCCTGGGAAACAGTGCCACCGATGGCACCCGTTGTAACGCCCTGGGCGGAGACGTTGGTAGCGAGTGAAGCGAGCAGCAACGCGCCGATCGCAATGATAGTGCTTTTCAAACGTCGTGTGGGCATGTGTCGACCTGTCTGAGAGGTTGGAAAGCCTGGCTTACCTGGTAAATGATGCGGAGAAACACTGGTCAACGAACTGCAATAACCGCGACTGAAACCGGCGGTTGCGCCGTACCCTGTCGATGTTGGATCGTCGCGCTCGGCGACGTCGTCTGCTGGCGCTTCTGAACGCGTCAAAGTTACAGGCGGGTCAACGTGCCTGCAAGCAACTTTTTTCGCCCGCGGGGTCACGAATGCGTCATCTCCAGACTTCTCTATTGCGATCCAGTGCGCGCGGTTATACAGCGCTTCCACGGCGGCCGACCGTGGCGTAATAGACCGGGATTCCGGCCACGATTCCGCCGAGCACGCCGAGCGTGGGCCACCTGCTTCCGGGGTCGACTATCGCATTCGACAAGAGAAAGATCGTGGACAGAATGAAAATCGCCGGAACGAGAGGATAAAGGGGAACGCGAAATGGCGGATCATAGTCGGCGCGCTTTCTGAAAACGAAAACCGACGCAACAGCAAGTGCGTAGAACGGAACGATCGCCGTCACGAACGCATCCGCCAGCTGCTCGAACGTTCCCACGAGCACAAAGGCCACCGCTATCACCGTGATGACGACGATCGAAGTGGACGGGGTCTTGTAACGGGGATGAACGCGCCCGAGTGACCGGAACAGCAGACCGTCGTCCGCCATCGCGAAAATAACCCTCGGGCCGGTGATCATCGTCCCGTTCAGTGTCCCGAACGTCGAGATCATCACGACGGTCGCTATGAACGCAACACCGGCAGAACCCATCAGGCGCTGAGCAACGTCCGCGGCAACCAGCTTGGATTGGCGCATCTCCTCGATCGGCATCACCGCAAGGTAGGCAAGGTTCGCCAATGCGTATATCACGATGATCGCACAGGTCCCGGTGATCAGAATACGCGGAAGATTCCGCTGCGGATGCTCTACTTCGCCGGCTACGAAGCTCACGTCGGCCCAGCCGTCGTACACCCAGAGCACCGACACCAGCGCGAGCCCGAACGCACCGATCGAGAAGCTTCCCGGAGGCACCGCCGGCGTGTAGTGACCACCGCTCGACGGAAGGGCGATGACGAACGCGAGCGAGATGATGAAAAGCAGGCCGCCCACTTTCGCCAGAGTCGTGATGTTCTGCACTGTCCCCGCCGTGCGGACACCGATGTAATTCGTCGCGCCCGCGAGAAGTATCGCGAGGGCCGCGACATAATGCGTGTAGTCACTGTAGGGCGCCACCGACGGATCGTTTCCGGTGACTCGAATGAAGTACTCTGAAAAAGTGGTGGAAATTGCGCCGAGCGAGGCCGCGCGGATCATCACCAGCTCCGACCATCCGAAGAGAAACGCCGCCAGTCGCCCCCAGGCTTCGCGGAGGAAGACGTAGACTCCTCCAGTCTGCGGATAAGCGCTCGCCGCCTCGGCCAGCGTGAGCGCGCCACAGAGAGCGAACACGCCGCCCATCACCCACACTGCGAGAAGCGGAAGCGGACCTGGAAGCTTGTCGGCGATCCCTGCGGGCGAGCGGAAAATCCCGGAGCCTATGGTCGACCCGACCAGAATGGCCACGCCGGTCCAGAATCCGATTCTGCGCGGGAGCATACGCGGGCGCGTTGCCAGCGTGTCCTGCAGCTGCGGGACGTCCGCGACCGTCAGCGGAGGCGTGTTCCGAGTAGGATCGGACATTCGGGAACGCTACTGCAAAGCCGCGGGAGCCGCGAGTAGCTTTCTGCGCGAGATGCATTCCAGTTTGAGACGCATCGTGCGGGCGGAAGGGCCAGCATGAGTCTGCAATTCGCCGAGATCCTCTTCTGGATCGCCGCAGCCTCGTCCGCTGTGGCCGAGCTGGCGATTCTGCGCGCTGTGTTTTCTCCGCACGGAAACGCCTCGTCTTCGGCCCCGATCCCGCATTCTCCACGTGGAGCGGAGATGCTCTGGGCAGTGCTTCCCGCGATAGCGCTCGCCGCACTGCTCGCGGCGACCTGGCGCGCAATCCACTGACGAGGGCAGACGGGTGAAGTCCATCCGCCGCCTGGCGTACGGAACGCTTGCACTGGCGTACCTCCAGATCGTCTTCGGTGCAATTGTGCGAATCACCGGCTCTGGATTCGGATGCGGTGACCATTGGCCCGACTGCTACGGCTCCTTCACACCGGTGCATCGCGGATTTGCGCTGCTGATCGAGATATCCCACCGCTATGGGGCAGCCGTGCTTTCTACGGCCATCCTCGCTCTCGTCCTGCTGTCGGTGTTCAAGCGCGCGGAGCCGGGCGTCGGGGGGCCGGGAGGAGTGCTCCGGTCTTCCGTGCTTGCGGCGGTGCTAGTAGTTCTCGCCGCACTCGTCGGCGCTGCCACCGTGAAGCTGGGACTGAACGCCCTGATCGTCGCAAGCCATCTCACGATTGCGATGTTGCTGCTGGCGGTTCTCGCGGTCACGGTGCTCCGCTCCGGCGGCCTCGGCGCCAGAGCCGACATGAAGGGAGCATCTCCGCGGACATGGCGTGCCGCTTTCATCGCGGTTGTCCTGGCATCACTGACGCTGGTTCTCGGAGCGCTGACGGCGAATCTTCCCAACGCTGCCGTCGCTTGCGGCGGTTTCCCATGGTGCCGCTGGGTGGAAAGCGGAGGCGTCGGACTCTCCGTTCAGATAACGCATCGCGTTGTCGCTTTTCTGCTCTTCGGTCACTTGTGGGGAGTCGCAGCGGCGATATCAAAACGGAAGGAGCCGCGCGTTCTGGTACTCGCCGCCCGAATAGCGTTCGGCGCTGCGATTCTTCAGGTCCTCATCGCGGCGGCAATGGTAGAAATGAACCTCCCGACAGTCCTGCGCTCGCTTCACCAGGCGGCCGGTACATTCGTCTGGCTGTCGGTCTGCGTGCTCGCGGGACTCGCGCGAATTGCGTCTCCTGCGGCGGCGACTGAGAAGCGCGCCCTCGCGACGGCGGCCGCATGACATCGGTCGCCGCCGCAACGCAGAACACACTCGTGCGCGACATGGTGATGCTCACCAAGCCTCGCATCATCTCGCTGCTACTCGTGACGACCGTGGCGCCGATGTACGTCGCAGGCACTCCGACCTTCGGACTGGTGCTGGTCGTGATGGTGGGTGGTTATCTCATGGCCGGCGGCGCCAACGCTGTGAACATGTATCTCGACCGCGACATCGACGATCGAATGGCTCGCACTCGGCTGCGGCCAATTCCGAGTGGGCGGATGAGCGGCAGGTCTGTCCTCGCATTCGGGATCGCCCTCGCAACAGCAGCGACGTTTCTCTTTGCCGTGCTCACGAACGTCCTCACCGCGACGCTCGCCCTGGGCGGCTTCTACTTCTACGTGTACGTCTACACCCGGTGGCTCAAGCGAACCACGCCGCACAACATTGTCATCGGCGGTGCTGCCGGCGCGTTTCCACCGCTCGTCGGGTGGGCCGCAATGACAGGCAGGCTCGACCTGACTGCCGTGTACCTCTTCCTCATAGTGTTCTACTGGACTCCCCCACATTTCTGGGCGCTCGCGCTGCTGAAACAGCGCGACTACAGCAAGGCCGGCGTGCCGATGGCACCGCTCGTCTGGGGTGAGCGCGAAACGATGCGGCAGATGCTCGCGTACGCAGTGATTCTCGTCGCCATCACTCTTCTACCGGTGACGTTCGGAGCGTTCGGGTTTCTCTACCTCGCGTCCGCCGCCCTTCTCGGAGCACTCTTCATCGGGGGATTGATCAGGATGATGCGGGCCGCAGATTGGACGGCGCCCGCGTGGTGGGTCTACAAGTATTCGCTTCTCTATCTGGCGCTTCTCTTTGTCGCAATGGCGGCAGACCGCAAGATTCATTTCTGATGGTCGAAGTAGCATCACCGAAGCGTTTCCCATCGCCAAAGCCGTAGACATCTGTGCGCTTGCCACAGAAGCGCAGAAACACAGAAAATCGGGATTCCGCATCTGCATCGGTGCGGCGTTCTTTTTTCTTTGGTCATGACTCGTCGTGGCGACCGAGTTTCGAACCGCGCGAGTTGTTCCCTTTGAAGTTCGTTTCTGTGTTTCTGTGCTTCCGTGGCAAGCTCACAGATCCGTCCATAACCGGATCGGGGCTCGTGCGACCCGCATGAACGAGGCTGTATGGGCCCGGTATCTGCAGCGCGGGCGGAGAAGGATTTCTAACCTTTTCCCCTTTGAATCATGACCAAACGCATTGGAATCGTACTCTCGGCGCTGGTATTCACCGCCTCGCTCGCCGGCGCGCAGCCATCGCGGCCAGTGGAGCTCGGAGTCGACGCGGCGGCAACCATCGGACTCGGCGACAATTCTGTCACTGTCGTGGACATTCCGGCCCAGGCCTTACGCGTCGGCTTTTTCATGACCGACAGGGTCTCACTGGAGCCGAAGTTCGGACTAACGACCATCAGCGGGGGCGGCGACACGTTCACCTCGTACCTCGCCGAGCTGGGACTGCTTTATCATTTCTATCGCACTCGAACACGCACGGATTTGTATCCGAGTCCGCTCGCCGCATTCTACGTGCGCCCGTTTCTCGGACTCCTCGGCGCGAGCGGAGGAGGAAGCAGCACCACGAACGGCCGCCTGGGCGTAGGACTGGGAATGAAGGTTCCAATCGCGAGTCGACTGGCGAGCCGCTTCGAGGCGAACTTCGCGCACATCTTCGGCGATTTCAGCTCGAATCAGATCGGCTTGCTCGCGGGGTTGTCGTTCTTTACGCGGTAGGCGCCCTGACCGCCCGCCAATATCTGTGAGCTGGCCACAGATCCAGCGCTGCACCAAAGGAGAGGATTCGGACCAGGAGCTATCGGGGCGGCGCAGCGCTTCGGAGAGATTCCGGCGTCGCAGGAGGTGCGGGGGAAACGCCGGCCGGTGACTCCCCGCCGGGCAGCTTCAGGACGACATTTGCCTGCGCGCCCGAGCCGACCGTCACTGCCTGATCCACAACTCCGAGAGCCGGGTGCCACGCCCGCAGACGGTAGGTGCCCGGAGGGACTCCGTCGATCGTGAAGTCCCCCGACTTTCCCGTCACCGCGTGGTATGGGTGATCGAGAACGAGGAGATTCGCCTTGCTCCACGGTTGAAGCTCGTCGACGACCTCCAGCTGCGCGGTCTTCCTGAACAGCTGATCGAACGGCACCACCTGGCCGTTGTCGTTGAACGGCGCAATGCCGACGACTTCACCAGTGGCTACGTCGATGATCTTGTTGCGGTGCATCGCAACATCCGAACTGATCACGTTCAGCGTTCCTCCGGCGACAACCGTCTGGAGGCGCGGGACCATCACACAGTCCACGTTCTCCAGCTCGAAGCGGCGCTCCAGCGGAATCGGTCTGCCTTCCCTGATGTCGGTGATCCAGACCGCAGCGCCTGCGACGCGGTTGCCGGTCCGGTCGACGCGACGATCCACCACTGATTGCCCGCATCGCCCCTGATCGCCGGTGAGCTGAATGACCGAGTCCGCCGGAAACACGCCGTCGAACTGGATGGTTCCCGTGATCTTCCCGCCGCCCGAAATGTTGATAGCGCGGTACGGCTGCGCGTGAGTCGCAACCACGGGCGTGCGCGGAGGGACTGAGCCCTCCTTCTTCTCGCGGGGCTGGGCTGCGCTGGCCGGCTTATCACCTGAACAAGCGGTCCCGAGCGCAATGACACATATGACTGCAAACGCGATTCTGCTGCGATTCATTCGATTCATGTTGTGAAGGCAGGCGCCAGTCGGGCAACCGACGTGCCACGCTGCGCCAATCATGAATCTACTTCAGCTCATGCACGATTCTGCCACCGAGATATGTCGCAAGAACACGAGTCGCGAGGATCTCGGTTGGCGGCACCTGCATGATGTCGCGGTCGAGCACGACGAAGTCGGCGTATTTCCCCGGAGTGAGCGATCCCAGCTCCTTTTCCTGGAACGCCGCATATGCGGGCCAGATCGTCATGGCGCGAAGCGCCTCGTCGCGAGTCATGACCTGATCGGGATACCATCCGCCCGCGGGCAGGTTCCCCGGGTCCTGCCGCGTGACAGCCGAATGGAAGGAGATCAGGGGATTCACCTGCTCCACGGGAAAATCACTGCCGTTCGGTATCACGACTCCCGTGTTGAGCAGCGAGCGCCACGCGTACGCGCCACGCACGCGCTGCGGTCCAACGCGAGCTTCGGCCCATCCCATGTCGCTTGTCTGATGACTCGCCTGCATCGATGGAATTATTCCAAGCTGCGCGAAGCGCGGGATGTCTTCCGCGGACACTATCTGCGCGTGCTCGATACGAAACCGATGGTCCGCCGTGGGAACGGCCTTGAGCGCTGCAGCAACGGCATCGAGCGCAATCCGATTGCCGCGGTCGCCAATCGCGTGTGTGTTCACCTGAAAGCCACTTCGAAGGCCGAGCTCGGCCACCTGCTGGAGGTGAGCAGGCTGTTTTACGAGCAATCCAACGTTGCCCGAATCGTCCGAGTACGCCGCGAGGAGCGCCGCGCCGCGTGAGCCCAGCGCACCGTCGGCGTACGTCTTGATTGCACGGACCCAGATGCGGCCGCCGTGGAGACCGCTCCGCGGACCGCGTCCCGTATAGTAGGCGATGTCACCGGGGATGTCCGAGACCATGACGTAGTTGCGGAGATTGAACTTTCCCTCCACCGCAAGAGATTCGAATATCTCGATCGCACGCCTCGATGCTCCTGCGTCGTGGATTCCCGTGAGCCCCCAGCGATTCGCTTCGGCGATTGCGGCGAGCGTAGCCTCTCGAAGCGTCGCATCGGAGGCTGATGGAATTCGCGTGTTGACGAGGCCGGCGGCGTTGTCGACGAACACGCCGGAAGGATTGCCGTTCGCAAGCCGGACGATCTTTCCACCCTCGGGGTCTTTGGTGGAAGCGGTGATTCCGGCGAGACGCATTGCCATCGCGTTGGCGAGGGTCGCATGACCGTCGACACGGCGGAGAACTACAGGGTTGTTCGGCGTGGCACGCGAGAGCGCTTCATGTGTCGGGAAGCTCTTGTCCGCCCAGAGATTCTGGTCCCAGCCCCTGCCCTCGACCCATTCGCCCGGCTTCACTGTCCGCACGCGCTCAGAGACCCGCCTGATCACTTCATCGTAGCTGTTGGAGCCGGCAAGGAGAACATTGCGCATCGACGTGGCCAGACCCAGCAGGTGCGCATGAGCGTCGACCATGCCGGGAATAACGGTGTGGCCCTTGAGATCCACGAGGCGTGCAGCCCTTCCGGCAAGCAGGCGGGCCTCTGAATCGGAGCCCACGAATATCACCCTGCCGTTTCTCACCGCGAGAGCCGAAGCCATCGGCCTGGCATTGTCTACCGTATAGATGCGGGCGTTGACGACGACGAGGTCGGCTCGCTCTGTTCCTGGCCGCGACTGGGCGGAGCCACGCTGGGCATCGGCGCTTGCGGCAGTCAATGCAATCACGACGAGTGCGGCGAGAGCGGAGAGGGTACGCGCGGCGGGAACGCGAAGCATTCGATGGAAGCCGCGCCGACAGTGCGGCCGACGGCCCGTCCTGGGGTCCAGGGTCATGCCAGATTCTGCCTCGTTCGCGGAATCGGCGCCAGAGTAACTTGGTTCGATGAACAGGCGGGACGTTCTCACACTCGGCGCCATTGCCACCGTGACCGGAGGCTGCACTCCCCTTCCCCCTGGCGTCAGAGCACCAACCGAGCTCTGGGCGATCTGGTCTCCCGATTCAAGACAGGCCCACTCATCTGCCGGATTCTCGGCGATTGCCGAGACGTGGATCGCGCTCGACAGCGTGAGCTTCAGGCCGACTGTCATCTCATTCGTCGCTGCGGATGCCCCATCCGACCAACGATCTTCAGCCACTCCATCCTCTCCGCGCCCGGCTCGCCGACTCTCGGTGATCACGTCATTTCAGGGGAGCCGTCATCACCCGGATGTCATCCGTGGCCTGACGGAGAGCAGCGATGCCGTCGCAGTGACCGCCGGATCCATTGCGTCCCTGTTGGCGTCATCACCGGCGCAGGGCGTGATTCTGGATTTTCTGGAGATGACCGCGGCCGATCTCCAGACTCTCATGGACGTCTCAAGGGCAATCGCGGACTCAGCGCGCGCTCACTCCGCGGCGCCGATCACGATGATGATTCCCGCAGCGGACAGCTCCGGTTATCCCGCGAGAATTCTCGCGCGGGTCGCCGATCTTCTACTGGTAAGGCTTTTCCCGGAGCACGGCGTCACCACTCCCGCGGGGCCAATAGTCTCACCATCCTGGTTCACCCGGCGGCTCGGGCAACGTACAAGCGAAGCAGGGGTGAATCGAATCGTCGCCGGCATTCCCGCCGATGGAATAATCTGGGACAACCGCGGAGCCCGCCGAATCTCGTACCTGGACGCGGTTCGACTCGCGCGGGAAGCCAACACTTCGATTACTCGCGACCCCGCATCAGGGAATCTCCACGCGATGTCGAGCCGCGACAGCTGGGAGGTATGGGTCGCGGATCACGAGCTGATCGAGCGCCTCATCGCTGAAGGGAGAAGAATCGGTGTAACGCGCTTTGCATTGTTCGGGCTCGAGGGGGCTGATCCTCAGCTATTGGATTTTGTGCGCGGGCTTCGTCCGCGTGACCGCTGACACTCATGCAGCTGAGAATCTTTGAGCTTGTCACCGCGGAGAACGCGGAGAACGCGGAGGCCATCTCGCCCGCACAGGCCTACAATCGGCCGCTCATTTTTCTTTGGGTTCGACTCATCGCCAATCGATAGCGTAGCCGCGAGAGCTGTTCCCCCTAAAACTGCAGTTCTCCGCGTTCTCTGCGTTCTCCGCGGTTCAATTCAGTTTCTCCGCGTTCTCCACCGGTGTCCAGCTCACAGATGCCGATGTGACGGAGATCTGTCCCGGCGCGCGCAAGGGCTCAGACGATTATCAGATCTTTCTGAATCTTCGAAGGAGTCACGATCAGCTCGTTCGCTCCCACGTACGCATTGACTTCGGTGCGCATTCCCACCTCTCCCGGCAAGTACACACCGGGCTCGATGGAAAAACCGACGCCCGGAATGAGCAGTCTCTCCTCGCGAGTCTCGAGGTTGTCGATGTGCGGCCCCGATCCGTGCAGATCCTGCGGATCGATCGAGTGGCCCGTCCGATGGATGAAATAATCGCCAAACCCGCGAGAGGTGATCACCCCGCGCGCTGCGTCGTCCACCTCGCCACCGCGCACCGCTGAACCGCTGCCAATCCGCGAGCGCAACAACTCCAGGGCCGCGTCTCGTGCGTCGCGTATCGCACTCCACACCGTTACATCCCGCTCGGTCGGTTCGCCCAGCGAGAACATCCACGTCTGGTCCGCGTAGATGCCATTCCTCTCCCGCGCCCAGAGGTCGATCAGCAGAATGTTTCCTCTGCCGATTATCGATGACTGATCCGGCGACGGCTCGTAATGGGCATCCGCCGCATTTGCACCGATCGCCACGATCGGCCCGTGATCGGTCTCGAGACGGTCACCGGCAAAGCGGTCGAGTATCCACCGCTGAAGCTCATACTCGTTGAGCGGCGATCGTCCTTTCGCCTTCTCACCTGCATTCGCGCCCGCATCCCTCGCGATTCCCGCTATCACCTCGGCCGCCCGCTTATGCGATGCGAGATTCTCCTCGCTCCACACCGCATAGAAGCGGGAGACGAGCTCGCCACTGGAAACGACACTCGCCCCCGCGGCGCGGACCATCTCGAGAACGCCCGCGGGGACGCGGTCGAGGTAGGGAATGGAATCCCCCGGCGAGTACTCCATTGCGACCTGCTTGCCGGAGACCAGGTCACGAAGCTGGCTCTCGAGCATACGCCAGCTGCTGTATGTCGTCTTTTCCCATTGCGACGGCCAATCCCGCCATGGCCCCTGCTCGATCGCGTGGGTGATTGCGGCCGGCCGGCCCTCGCGGGGAATGAGAACGAACGTTCGACGCGTTGCCATTCCGTTCAGGCCGAGGACTCCGCTGGCGATTGGATTGAGGCCGTGAAAATCGAAGATGAGCCAGCCATCGAGCGAGGCGTCAGCCAGCGCGGCCTGCACGGAGGAAAGGGTCTCAGGTGTCAGCATCTCAAGCGGCCTCGGACTGCTGATTGCGCCAGTCCGCGCGCCACTCACAGAGCTTGTCGCCGCGCTGCAGACATGACACGTGGTCGACCAATCCGCCTCCACTCAGCAGAAGCCGCAGCAGCTCGCGCAAGGCGGACGCGTAATAAATGCATCCGACCGAGTGCGGTCCGCTGTTCACTGTCACGGAATCAGTGATGCTGAGTGCGAGCGAGCTCCCGCTCCGCGTCAGGGTCCCGTCAAAGAAGCGAGCGGCGAACTGCCGAAGCTGGCTGAGGGCGAGGGGGCGGGCGAAAATTGAAGGCACGACATGAATCGTTCTTCTGAGTGTTCCCGAGATAGTTTCGTAAACGTCGTTGGCCAGAATCTTTCCGGCGTTCTCGAAAAGCTCTGCTGCATCCGGCCGGCGGCCGATGAGCGTCCCCAGCCCGGTCGCTTCGGCATACGGAATGGCGTGACCCTTCCTTGCGGCGTCTGAATACCGCCTGATTTGCTGGTACACAGTGTCGCTCAACCCAAGTCGCTTGTTGCGCAGCTCCTGGACATATTCCTCCTCCTCATCAGTCTCGGGCGTGTCCTTGCGGCGAACGGCTTCGAGGAGACTGAGCGGAATTCGAGCGTTGACTGTCGGGGGCATGTGACCAGGTGGGAGCGAAGATTCCGGATCTTACCGGCGCACCATAAAGCTATTCAATCAGGGATGAACGAGGTAACAGGATTTTTTCGTCGCTGGTAGCGCGTATTCTCGTCGGCATCGTGATTGCCGGTGTCATCACGCGCGCGGCACGACGCCAGCGCAGCCTTTCACCCACTGGGGCGGCCGCTGCCTTCATAACAGGAGTCATCTGCACCGCTGCGGGATATAGCTGGGGCGTGCTGCTCGTTGCGCTCTTCATTTCCACGACCGCGCTCTCACGCTACCGCCGCTCGACAAAGCTGGTGCGAGTCGGGGACATGGTGGAAAAGGGTGGCGAGCGCGACGCATGGCAGGTCGCGGCAAACGGAGGCGTGTTCACGGCGGCGGCGATCGCTGCACTGATCCATCCCTCGCCCGTTTGGCTTCCCGTCGCTGCTGGAGCGATCGCCGCTTCAACGGCCGACACGTGGGCAACAGAGGTCGGAATTCTGGCAGACCGTCCGCCCAGGCTCATCACCACCCGTGAAGCGGTTCGCGCCGGAACGTCGGGAGGCGTCACCTGGACGGGAACCTTGGCGGGGCTCGCTGGTGCGGCATGCATTGCGGCACTCGCGCTGCTGCTCGGATGGGGCTCCCGATCGGCGCTGGCTGCCGTTGCAGGCGGAATCGCCGGCTCGCTCATCGACTCGGTCGCCGGCGCGACCTTGCAGAGGCGGCGATGGTGCGATCTGTGCGGCCAGCCAACGGAACGGCTCCTGCACAATTGCGGTACAACCACCCGCCCGAATGGAGGCATCCGCTGGGTGGACAACGACGTCGTCAACGTCATCGGCTCCGCCACCGGTGCCGTCGTTGGGTTGGCGCTGGCTTAGCGATCCCTTCCGAGCAGAGCGAATGATCGCAGTTACCGGAAAGTCCCATCCTGCCCCACCCTCCGCGCACGCTCCGAGAGTTTCATCGGATGGCGCGCGTGTGCTGCTCGTGAGCACGAATCGCGAGCGCCAGCCGTACCCGGTTGTCCCGAACGGACTCGCGTGCGTCGCCTCGGCGCTCGACGCGGCCGGACACGAAGTTCGGTTTCTGGATCTCTGCTTCGAGCGCGACCCCGTTGGCGCCTCGAGAGAAGCTGCCCGCGATTTCCGCCCTTCCGTCATCGGCGTTTCGATTCGCAACATCGACAACAGCGACGCCATCGCCCTTCGGCACTACACGCCCGAGGCGCGACTGGTTTTTCATGCGCTGAGAGCGGCGGCGCCCGAAGCGAAAATGATCGCGGGCGGTGCTGCGTTCGGCGTCGCCCCTGAAGCACTGTTTCGCGATTTCGGTGTCGACTACGCCGTCGCCGGCGACGGAGAGCGCGCGAGCGTTGCACTGGTGAACGCGCTCGCCCGCGGCGACGCAATAACATCGCTCGGAGGCCTTGTCCGCGCCGAAGGAGACCGGGTGCATTTCACGCCGCCCGGCGAGGATGCGGATCTCGATTCCCTTCCCTCGCCGTCGCTTCATCGGTGGATCGACTTGAAGCGGTACCAGCGCAACGGTGCGACCACTCCAATCCAGACCAAGCGCGGGTGCGTCTTCAAGTGCGTCTATTGTACCTATCGGAATGTCGAAGGCTGGGGTTACAGAACGCGGTCCCCGGAGCTGGTCGCCGACGAGATCGAGCAGCTGAAGCGCACTGCCGGTGTGACACACTTCGATTTCGTGGACTCGACGTTTAATTCCCCGCCCGGCCATGCGCTCGAGGTTTGCGAGGCGATCACGCGACGAGAAATGCGCGTTCATCTCGACACGACGAACTTCACGCCGGCCGCCGCGTCGCACGAGCTTCTCTCCGCCATGCGTCGCGCCGGTTTCAGGACGCTCGGCATAACTGCCGAGAGTGCGAGCGATCCCGTGCTCGAGAAGCTCGAGAAGGGGTTCACGGCGGCGCGGGTTCGCGAGGTGGCCGAGCGTGTGGAGCAGGCCGGCATACGAACCCTTTGGATTTTTCTTGTCGGCGGGCCCGGTGAAACAAGCGAGACGCTTGAGGAAACTCTCGGTTTTGCAAAGTGGCGTCTCGAGCGGGGCGATGCGGTTTATCTCACCGTCGGGCTGCGCGTCTATCCTGGAACGACACTTCATCGCATAGCGATGTCCGAGGGTCGCATCACACCGGACGACTCACTGCTCGACCCGACGTTCTATTTCTCGGCCGGGCTCGATTTCGGCGCGACGGTCATTCGCCTGAAGAGGTTCGCAGCAGATCATCCGCGATTCATGTTTTCGGCGGACTCGAGGTCGGCGATTCTTCCTTACTTGACGCGAGCTGCCTCAATTCTCCGACTTCCCCGGCCGCACTGGCAGTACATGGGACTCTTCCAGCGCATTTCCCGCTCGACGAACCGGTTTCTGGCGCCGCATCGTGCGTGATGCGCAGGTGATCGTCGTCGGTGGTGGTCCGGCCGGATCGTCTGCTGCGTACTTCATGGCGCGTGCGGGTCTCGACGTTGTGATTCTCGATCGCGCGCGGTTTCCTCGTGACAAACCGTGCTCGGAGTACATGAGCCCGCAGGCATCACGCATCCTGGAGGAGATGGGCGCTTTGAGCGCCGTCGAGAGCTCTGGCGCCGCTCAGCTCACGGGGATGCGCGTGCATGCGCCCAATGGAGCCACCATCCACGGTGAGTTCCTCGCGGATCATGGGTATCGTGGTTACCGTGACCGGGGGCTGGCCGTCCGCCGGACCGTGCTCGATGCAATCCTCCTGGAACGAGCGCGCGAGGCAGGCGCACGGGTAATTGAAGGCGTGCGTGTCACTGACGTTGTCCGGGATTCGTCGGGGCGAGTGATTGGGGTAAAGGCCAACTGCCAAAACGGCCTTGCTGACGCCAACAACCTTTTCGCCGACATGATCATCGGAGCTGACGGACTTCGCTCTGTTGTCGGACGAAGGCTCGGCCTCATTCGCTCCGGCCGGTGGCCGCGGCGGATTGCACTCGTCACGCACTATCGAAACGTTCGCGGCGTGCATCGATTTGGCGAGATGCACGTGGATCGTGGCGGATACCTTGGCATTGCCGACGTCGGGAATGGTCTCACAAACGTCGCCGTCGTCGTTCCCGTTTCAAGGGCGGCGGAGATTGCCGCCGATCGTACCGAGTTTTTCGAGAGCTGGATAGCCGAGCGACCGAAGATCGCCGAGCTGTTCACAGCGGCCGAGCGTGTCGATCCTGTGCGGGCCACCGGTCCCTTTGCGTCCGCGGCTCGCCGAGCATGGACGCCAGGAGCAGCCCTCGTTGGGGACGCAGCGGATTTCTTCGACCCGTTTACAGGAGAAGGGATTTACACCGCCTTGCGCGGAGGCGAGCTGCTCGCCGGCCACGTAGTTCAGTCGATGGCGGACCGACGCAACGGAGGACCTTCCGCCGGCGACGCAGCGATTCGTGCCTACGACGCGGCGAGACGAGCTGAGTTCTCCGGCAAATGGAGGGTCGAGCGGCTCGTCGGCGCAGCTGTCGCGTTCCCCGCATTGATAAATCGAGCGGCGAACGTGCTTTCGCGCCGCCGGGACATGGCGGACCTTCTGGTGGGTGTCGTCGGAGATTTCGTTCCCGCGCGCGAAGTGCTGAGCCCGCGCTATCTGCTTCGCCTTCTGCTTCCAGCCCCGGCGGGGGGCGCATGATCGACCACGATGCGTTTCGTGCCGTCATGGGCCGCTTCGCATCAGGAGTAACAGTAGTGACGTCGGTAGACGCCGACGGGAACGACGAAGGGATGACTGTGAGTGCCTTCTGCTCGCTCAGCCTCGATCCACCGATGGTTCTTTTCTGCGTGGATCGAATTGCATCGATGTTCGAATCACTGGCAACCGCGCCGGGCTTTATCGTGAATATTCTCTCGGAGAGTCAGGAGGCCCTCGCCCGCCGCTTCTCCGGCCCCGATCCGAACCGCTTCGAGGGGATCGGCTACACGCGGGGGCCAAGTGGCCCGGTGATCCTCGAGGAAGTGCTGGGATACCTCGAGTGCCGGCGTGTTGCAGCGTACGAGGGCGGAGACCACCGCATCTACGTCGGCGAGGTAGAGGCCGCTCAGTCGAGAGAAGGACGGCCCTTGCTGTACTATCGTGGGGGCTACGCTCAGCTGGAGCGATAGAGTGTCAGACCTGCTCATCCCCCGGAGACGCCGCGGCGTCGAGCTGCTCGACGATCCGTCGGTACCGGCGGAAGTGATGACTCGCTCGATGAGGGACGTCGAGCGGGCGAACCACGTCTTCGGAGGCACGCGCGCGGCGCTGATGGAGCTGGAGCCTGCGCTCGCCGAAGCTCGCGGGTCCGCCACGATGCTCGATGTCGGGACGGGCGCGGGTGACATCGCCGAATCCGCGCGCGCTTTCGCCGCGCGCCATGGTGTCACTCTCAAAACCATCGGGCTCGACAGCTCGGAGGCGCTGCTCGGCCGCCACCGTGCGCGCAACGACTGCGTGGTCGTTGGAAAGGCGCTGGAGCTCCCTTTCGCTGACAGGAGCGTGGACATCGTGATGTGCTCGCAGCTCCTTCATCATTTTCCGGAGCCTCAAGCCCTTGCCCTGATCAGCGAGATGAATCGCGTTGCGCGCTTTCGCGTACTGATCAGTGACCTCCGCCGCAGCTGGTTAGCCGCCGGCGGCCTGTGGCTGGCTTCATTCGTGCTTGGATTTCATTCTGTGAGTAGACATGACGGAGTCGTCTCGGTTATGCGCGGGTTCCTGCCGCGGGAGCTGGCCGGCCTGGTGGCATCGGCGACGGGGCAGCCGACTGTTGCGCAGCGCCGGCTGGGGTTTCGTGTAACGACAAGCTGGAAACCGAAGTGACCGCGGCGATGCGGGAACCCTACGAGCTTGGTCCGATGCCGCTGGGGCGACCGATGGAAATCGTCGACGAGCGGCTCGTGCGTGCGCCGTGGCGGACGATGTTCGACATCGCGAAAAACGTCGAGCTCTGGCCGGCTTACCTGCCCCACTACCGGTACGTTCGCTTCCACGAGCGAGCGACCGACGGCGGCGGCCTCGTGGAGATGGCGGCGTATCGGCCATTCGGGATCGCTGGCTGGCCGACGTGGTGGCTTTCGGAGATGTCCGTTGACGAAGGCGCCCCGGCGATCCGTTTTCGCCACGTCGAGGGCATTACAAAAGGTATGGACGTCGAGTGGAGCTTCCGCACCGTGGGCGCTCAGAGTGGCGCGCCGTCCGGA
>JALYJX010000029.1 GCA_030775065.1 Gemmatimonadota bacterium
GGTCAAAATGCCCTATCTTTCGCGGGCGATTCCGCCGCCGTCCCTTTGTGTGCTCTTAGAAAGCGCAGCGCCGGCGATCGTGAACCTGTGAGGCTGCGGATCGGCGACAAAGCGGTCTGGGACAAGCGATGGCTTGCGCCAATTGTCTTCCGCCCAGACAATTTGGCGACCCTGTAGGACGTGCACGGTAAACTCCACGCCCCAAACGGATGCTGCGAGTGCGAACATTTGGCGGTCTCGCGGTCGAACGAGACGGCCAGCTAATAGGAGGGGCGGCGGGCCAGCGTAAGCCACTGGCCCTGTTAGCGCTGTTGGCCTCGAGCGGCGAGCAGGGGATTACACGGGACCGGCTCGCGCTGATTCTCTGGCCCGAGAGCGACACCGCCCAATCGCGAAACCTGCTTCGGCAGCGGCTCTTTCACCTAAAGCGCGACCTTCTGGTTACCGACCTGCTGGAGGGAACCGTTCAACTGCGGCTGAATTCTGCCGTCATGTCAAGCGATGTCGCCGAGTTCGAGCGCGCTTTGGAACGCGATGACCAAAGGGGCGCAGCGACTGCCTACGCTGGTCCATTCCTCGACGGTTTTCACCTGAACGACGCGCCTGAGTTTGAGCGTTGGAGCTCTCAGCAAAGAGAGCATTTCAACAACAAGGCTCAAAGGGTTCTGCGGGAGTTGGCAAACCAGGCTTCTGCCGCTGGTCGTCATGAAGAAGCCGTGGAATGGTGGCGCCGACTCACAATGCTCGATCCCCTCGACAGCAAAGTCGCCCTCGCACTCATGCAGGCCCTTGCGACTGCTGGAAGTACCGGCGCCGCGCTACGTCATGCCGAAGCGCACGAGCAGCTCGTGAGGGAGGAGGTCGGGATCGCACCTGTTGGCGTATCTGAGATGGCGCTGCAGCTGTCAGACGAGGCGAGAGCGGCGGGTGCATCTTATGCGGCGAGCTGGACGGACGCGAGCGGCGCAAAGCGGCCAAAGGGGAACTCGAAAAAACCAGCTGTTGCCGCCGCGGCCGGGCCGACCGGCACTCACGGCTCCGCTGCCGACCCAACGCAACTGCAGCGCGCAGCAAATCACAGTCGCAATCGCCTGCGCATTGCTGCAATCCCGGCGCTGACAGTCGCCCTTCTGTCTGCGCTTTGGTTTTCGCGGTCTGCCCCATCAGTGGCTGCGTCTCCGGAGATCAATGAATCGGCAGTCGCCGTATTCCCGTTTCAGGTTCACGGTGCTGATTCCTACGATTACCTGCGGGAGGGCCTGCCCGATCTCCTGAATATCCGGCTCAATGGCGCCGGACCGCTGCGCAGCGTGGACCCCCGCGCGCTGGCAGGCGTCGCCGCAAAGGATTCAACCTTGCCAATGAACGTGTTGAGGGGACGCGATCTCGCTCATCGGGTAGGCGCGGGACAGTATGTGCTGGGCAGTGTGATCGAGTCCGGCGGCACCTTGCACCTCGTGGCGAAGCTATACGATCGAAACGCAAAGACGATCGGAGAGGCTGAGGCGGACGGAGCGCCGACGGATCTCGCACAGCTCGTTGACCGGCTTACGTCGCGCCTCATGGCGAGCATGCACAGCGCGCCTGGCGAGCGACTCCAGCAAACTGCGGCGCTGACAACCTCCTCGTTTCCCGCTCTCAAGGCGTACCTGATAGGCGAGCAGGAATTCCGGGCGGCGCGCTTCGGTGCGGCGGCTGACGCCTTTCAGCGCGCGGTGAAGGAGGACTCAACCTTTGCGCTCGCATATTATCGAATGGCAGTCGCGGCCGAGTCCGCACCGTGGAATGAGCCTGCCACCGACTCGGCCGCTCGGCGAGCCGTGCGGTTTGCGTCGCGTCTGCCACTCCGCGATCGGGATCTATTTTCGGCTTTCCTTGCCCGGCGCAGGGGCGATCACGACGAGGCGGCGCAGCGGTATCGGATCGTTGTCGGCATGTATCCGGATGAAGTGGAAGCGTGGTATCAGCTGGCGGAGATAGAGTTCCACTACGACACATTTCGCGGGCTTCCCCTGAGCGCTGCCAGACGTTCGTACGAGCGGGTGCTCCGATTGCGCCCGGGGGATCCGGGCGCCTTGACGCATCTCTACCGCATTGCCGCGCGCGAAGGTGACCGCCCTTTGATCGATTCACTGCGACGCAGCCTCCTGCGTGCTGTACCCGCCAGAACTTCTTCTCCGGAGTTTGTGACCTTTCACGGCGCAGCCATGCGCGACACCCGGGCCATTGAACGCGGTCTTGCAGAGCTCTCCACCGTCGCTGATGAGTTTGTCACGGTTACGATGCGGCATGTCGCAATGTTTACGCTCGACGTTCACACTTACGGACGAATCGCTCACCTACTTGCCGACGGCAAGCGCGATATCTGGTACCGCGCGCAAGGATACCACGCACTCGCAAACTCTCATCTTGCACGAGGCCGAGTGAGGGAGGCGGACGCTGCCTTGCAGCGCCAACTTGGGTTTGGTCCCGACTGGTCCATCGAACTGCGCGGACTTTATGCGTCGCTCCCGTTTCTGCCTCCTGATCCCCTTGCACTCGACAGCCTGCGCAAGGCACTGACGGATCGGCGCGCGGTTCGTCCAATGCCGCCTCCTGCTGTCGGTTACGAGTGGCTATTCGATGGCTGGGATTCACGTCTTGCCCCGTATGCGCTCGGGCTCATCGCCCTCAGGTCCGGGGACACGGCGAGCGCGCTCATGCATGCAGATCGCCTGGCGAAGTCAAAGGGCCTTCCGGCCGATAGCGTTCTCCTGTCGGTGCTTTCTCGTACGATTCGCGCGGAATTGATGCGTGCTCGCGGAAAGCCGGCGGAAGCTTTGCAGCTCCTTGGAGACGCGCGCCCCGGGGGCACTCTGGGTCAACTTGGTGGTGCGATAGGCAGCCAGGTATATCAACGATATCTGCGCGCCGAGCTCCTGCGGGATCTGGGTCGGTACCAGGATGCCCTGAGATGGTACCAGTCGCTCGTGCAGGGATCTGGGCACGAGATCATTTATCTCGCACCGTCGTATTTGCGTCAGGCCGAGATCTACGACAGGCTGGGGCAAGCGCGCCCGGCCATCCAGAATTATCGCCGTTTCGTGGAGCTTTGGAACGAAGGCGATCCCGCCGTTCAGCCAATGGTAGCCGCGGCCAGGACGCGAATCGCGCAGATGGAGAGCCGCTAGCAGAACATCAACTGCCGCGCGGTGCATAGCGGGAGACTGGTGTCCAGTTCAACAGCAGCAGGCTTACCCCGCCGATTTGCCTGGCCTCGTCCCGAACAGGACAAATGAAACGTCCTGGAGCCTCTTTTATCCAAAATCTCTCGGATGTAACCGGGGAGTAACCGGCACGTAACCCGCCGGTCCTAGATTCGGTGCTGTGAAGGTCGCAACCTATCCTGCCGCGCGCCGGCCCAGGGGGAAGGATGGAGCGATTTGTCGTTGGGTTACCGGACGATTGGTCGCGTGAGCGCGACCGGATTCAGGTCGTGCGATACTTCGGGGCGGCAACTCAGCCGATGACTAAGAGGCGTCCCGCAGCTGACCTTGCAGACGCGCCGAAATCTCGTCCAGGCACGAGCACCCTCACACCTCGCGAAAAAGAAGTGGCGCGGCTGCTGGCAAGACGCCGAACCTCAAAGGAGATCGCCAAGGCGCTTGGAATCAGCCACGCCACGGCCCGACGGCACACTGAGAAGGTGCTGGCGAAGCTGGGGCTTCGTTCCCGAAACGAGGTCGAAGAATGTCTGATGGAGCGCGAACCTTGATGTGACGCTCGCACGTTTTTTTTCGCGGCGAGCTCGTTTCGTGGCGCTTCAACGCCTACCCGGAACAGCTGCCTTACCCGCGAAAAGTCCCGGAAAGCGCGAGCATTACCCCGATGATCGGAATCACCGTCGCCGTCCAGAACGCGAACATCCAGAGGAGCATTTCGGAGCGAAATTTCTCGAATCGAGCTTCCATACGTAACTCAAAGGCATTCATGCGCCCCTCCATGCGTGACTCGAAGGCATCCATCCGCCCCTCCATCCGAGCCTCGAAGGCGTTCATCCGCGCGTCAAACACGTCGAACCGGGCTTCCATCCTTGCCCAGTTCAAGTCGTTGATCTCCCTCAGCTGCCCCTGGTAAGTCGAGTCCACCGCGTTGAACCACTCCACCAGCTCGTTGGCGATGTCGTCTCCGAATCGCTCGTAGAACTTCCCCGACAGTCTGGCGGTCACCGGCACGTTTGCTCCCCTGGCAATCGCCTTACCCTAAACGTCACCTCGGCGCGGACAGACATCAATAGTGCGCGGGGAGGAGCATCATGGTTCCCCTTGAGATTCGAGTCCTATTTTGCGTAGCGGAAACCGTGTTTTCGTGCGGCAGTGGGCTGATGAGCAATTGATAGAGCGCATCCCGCCCTGCTCCTTCGATGGTTAGCCCGTGACTCACCATAGGCTGTACGGCCACGGTTGACGAGAACCAGCCACCGGACCTTGCGGCAGAGATTCGCCGCCATGAGGTCAATACGGTCAGCGGACTCGGGTGGACCGGCCTTGAGAACGGTGCACCTGATGCGCCTCGCTGCGAGCGCGTGCGACGTATTCGTCACGATGGATCAGAGCCACCTACCCGCAGCACGGGACTACTTGAGCAGGACCGCTGAGTAGCCGCTCACCGACCGTTGCTCATACGTGGCCTTCGCCGCCACCTGCGTCACCTGCACAGTGTACGCTGTCAGCTGGTTGCGGTCGGGAATGCGGATGCGCGCAACGACACCCGAAGCGACGTTTCCACGCACCAGGATCGTCGCCCCGTGTCCCCCCGCCGCAAGAGCCGCGCGGTACTCATAGCCACTGCCCGCCTCAAACGCCTCCAACGTCCGTCATACATGGCGTGCCATATGCACCTTACCGGCCGACGAGCGCGTAGAGCGCCACGGCAGCGAGACCGGCGACTACCCACGGCCACCACGGCCAGCGCGTTCTATAGAATGCGGCGAGGCTGAAGTCGAGGGCGGGCGAGAGCTGGTTCTGCAGGGTCAATGTGGAGACGCTTATCTGATTCGGTGCCAAACCTGTATTCTCGCCTGGCACGGCCGTGATCGTGCCAACGCTGTTCGCGAGCGTAGCCACCGCCGCCAGTCCCGACACTGCAAACGGAAGAGTGACAGTGTAATTCCCTGGTTGGTTCACGATCACCGTGATGCCGTCGTGGCTGGTGCGGCGAATCTGCGGGCCTGATCCATCGTTTATTACGTACAGCCATGCTGTGCCCGTCGCCATCGAAATCCTCCTCCGGTTTAACCGGGTCTGTTCGATTCGTGGAGCGACTGCGTGACGTGGAGTTACGATTGCCCGGCTGAGCGCCGATCGGTCGCGGGCGGGCAGCTCTTGCGCCGGACGAATAATTGTCCCGAATTCCATACATGCAACTAAACGTTTGGCTTCACGTGTCCGGTCTCGCCAAGATTCTCAAAAGCGCCCATCACATTCGCGTGGGAACGCCAGCCTGAGTGTTGTGGCTGCACTACAGAAAACACTGTGTGGGATTTCCACGCCATGCTGTTTTTTAATCACCGAACTGCCGTCTTTACCCTTGAGTACGCGTCGTCCGCCAAAAGCACGCAAGTCAGCGGCGTGAATCACACACCGGCACCCCTCGCTGACCCCTCGCGTATTCGACGATTACTCTGTCGGCCGTTACAAGCGGCATCGCGTGCAACTGCGCCGTCGCGATCAACATCCGGTCGGCGGGGTCGCCGTGAATCTCCCCTTCGAGGCGCGTGCTCTGGAGCAGAACGGTCCTGTCCAGCGGGAGATAGCTGACACCGGGCGCGGTCTCGGCTTGCCGCAGCCAGATCGCGGGATCCATGGACAGCGTAAGGGTCTTCTTCGCGGACTTCACGGCAACCTCCCAGAACGAAATGTCGGAGACGAAAAGTTGCCGGGATGCGGCGGCGCGCTCGATCATTGGAACCGCCCGGCGCGACATGCGCCTCGTGTCGCCCTCGAGCATCCACAGCCACATGTATGTGTCCAGCAGCAGAGGACCGGCGTAACCGGGGCGCTCGGCGGGCGTCCAGACTTCTTTCACCCGCTTCGCAGCGCGCTTCCTTCCCGTCCCCGACATCGATCGGGACTCAGCCACCGAGCAACGGATCTGTCTCTGCTTCCGCCCAGGCCTCGACGTCGGGCTCGAGAATGTCGCCCGCGTCGAGAACAGTGCCCTGCATGAATCCGAACGGGCTCGGCGGCGCCAAATCGAACGGCACCAGCCGAGCGTAAGGCCGGCCCCGCTTGGTCACGACGTATTCAGCGTGACGCTCTTTGACCTTGTCCATCAGCTCCAGACAGACAGCCTTGAACTCGCCCGCGCCGATCATGGGGACTGAAGCTTTACCGATCGATTTGGAAATCGGCTTCCGGGTATTTGACACGCGATGTTCCGGGATGAATCATGGTCATGTTATCATGGTCATCCTGAGAAGTCAACGTGGCCACCACGTGGCCACCACGTCACGCGCGCCAGAAATGCGAGACGTGAGCGGAGGCCGCTGGTCGACGTCGTTCCGCAGAGCGCAGGACTACCCAACGCTCTCGAAACGCCAGATAAAAAGCAGGGTACTGCTCGAGTTCCGCCCGCAACGGCGCCCAGTAATTCCGATCGAGCTCACGTTCCCGCGCTTCCTCGGCGGAGATCTCGTTTTGAACCTCGTCCAAACGTCCCGAAATCGCCGCCTGCACCGCGCCGCGCACCTTTTCGTGCTCGGCCGCCTCAGTCGCATGCGCGCCCACGGCCTCCATTAGCAGCTCGGGCGTTCTGAGCTCGAGGAGCCAGAAACGCACGCGCTCCGGCGTCGGCTCATCGCGGAACGCGAAGTAGTTCGCCTCGACGAGACGCCGCACCATCGGCCAGTCCTTGTCACACTGGGTTTTTTTCGCGGCCACCAGGTCGGGGAGCGACATTATGTCGAGATCTCCCATTCCGCGAATGGACGCGGTCGTCCGCCTGTCCCATAAAGATGGGAAAGCAGCAACACCCCGCATCGTCGACATTACGTCAAGCCGCATCCGCTTCACGTCGGCGCGACGACACGAGAAATGGATGCTGTGGCCGCGGTCGAGGTACTTCTTCTCGAAGGGCGGAACCGCGATCGCTTCGGCATCGAGATCACGCAGCGCCTGGGTCAGACGGCCGAGGTTGTCCGTATCGGCCAGTATGGCTAGGTCGGTGTCCCGGCTAAACTCCGCTGCGCCGTAGAAGATGCACGCCTGACCCCCCATCAGCAGCGACTTCACGTCGTGCTTCCGGATCGTTGAAAGGACTCTGTGTATCGGGGTCTGGATCAAGCGTCCCTCCCAGCGTCTGATAAGTGGCCCACAACCGGGCGCTCTGCTCCCAGCGCTCGGCCGGCGTCAAGCGGTACCAGTCAGCCCACTCCGGCTCGCAGATGTCGTCTGGTTCGATCCGCTTCATCGTTGCTCCGGCGAGCTGTTCCTGCTGAATGGGTCAGTGTGAGGTATCGACGCGACTCATAACTTACTCCGTGAGTCCGACGATGTAAGGAACTTCGGCGGACGCAGTCTTACATGTACCCATCGCGCCGCAGCGTCTCGAGCCCGCCGCCATCGTCCTTGTCCTGCGCCCGTCCGGCGCGCTCTGCGATATGGGCAAAGCGTCCCGTCCTGAGCTCTTCGATTATCTCACTCACGTTGCGCGCATTCGAAGCGACAGCCTTTGTGCAAGGGCCGCATCCCAGTGACCGGTACCGGGTGCCGTCGCCCTGATCGTAGTAGAGGGAAACCGTGGGAATGTTCTCCCGCTCGATGTACTCCCAGATGTTCAGCTCGGTCCAGTCGAGAAGCGGGTGGATGCGAACGTGCGTCCCGGGAGCAAACTCGGTCTTGTATTGATTCCAGAACTCGGGCGGCTGATCGCCGACCTCCCACGCATTGGCCGTTGTGCGGGGCGAGAAGTATCGCTCTTTTGAACGGCTCCCTTCCTCGTCGGCCCGAACGCCGACGATCACGCCGGTGAACGGCTCACGGTTCGAGTCGAGTACGTACTTCCCGGAGGAGTGGTCGAACCGGTAGCGCGGCCCTTCTCCGCTCAGAGTTCTGGCGAGCGCCTCCGTTTTTAGCAGGCTACAGCAGGTTATTCTGTCAACCGCACCGTCCGGAAAGGTGCGCTTCGCGGAAAGCGCCTCCTCATTCTGCCCGTAGATGAGATGGAGCCGCCACTCCGCCACGAGCCGATCGCGGTAGCGGATCATTTCAGGAATCTTGTACGCGGTGTCGATGTGGATGAGCGGGAACGGGACATGACCGAAAAAAGCCTTCCGCGCCAGCCAGAGAAGGACGGTGCTATCCTTTCCGATCGACCACAGCATCCCCAGCTGTTTGAAGTTGGCGTACGCTTCCCGCAGTATGTAGATGCTCCGGGCTTCGATGTCGTTCAGATGGTCCATGTCGATTCCTTTGACTTTCCCTGACTCGATTCAAGACAACCGCGGCCGCATCGTCGATCGACATCTCCCGGGTATCTATGGTCAACTCCGGATTCACTGGAATTTCGTACGGGTCGTCAATCCCCGTGAAGTTCGGAATCTCTCCGCGGCGCGCTCTGGCATAGAGTCCCTTGACGTCGCGTCGCTCACATTCCTCGATCGGCGTCGCGACGTAGATCTCGATGAAGTTATCACATAGTTGGCGCACGAAGTCGCGCGATTCTTCATACGGCGAGATGAGCGAAGCAACCACTATGATTCCGTGCTTCTCGAGCCGGCTCGCAAGGAATCCCACGCGGCGGACGTGAGCATCCCGCCCGGCGTGTGTGAAACCCATTTCCGGGAAGATGTCGCGAATTGTGTCGCCGTCGAGGTGCTCCACCCTGTCTCCGCTGCGGTGGAGCTCTTCCAGTACTCTGAGGGCGATTGTGCTCTTCCCGGAGCCTGATAGACCCGTGAACCACAGCACCGCCGCCCGACCGCCGCGCTCCTCCTGATCCCCCAACACGGCCTTGATCTGGTCGGCAGCCTCGGAGATGGGAAGTTGATCGCTCAATGTTAGATCCCGCGGGACGGCTGCGACGTCGCTGGATCCAAGCCAGACAGTAGTGATCCTGTCGGCATCAACACCTTCCCTGATGATCTCGAGATCCCCCATCGTCAGCTCGGCGGCGGTCACGATCAGGATCACGCCCGCGTCGAGCATCAGGTTGGCGATCTCGGCAAGCCGGCGCATGTGTTCCCGCCGGTCCTCGGCCGCACGCCCGAGGTCCGCGTCGACTCCATAGAGGATATTCCCAATCCCCAGGAAATACACGACGCGGCCGTCTGCAAAGAGACGACGCTCGAGCTCGCGCGCGACGGCCTTCCGATCGGCGTGCTGTTCCCCGGTTATGAGCACAAGCCGCGAACGCTGGCCAAAGCGCGTTGCCCGCTGTTCGCCCGAGATGTCGCTCGGCTCCCACTTGTAGTTGCGGAGCAGGACACGATCGCGCACCCACGACTGTCGGTCCGGGAGCGCCTCTCTGATGATTCCGCCGCCGCGGATCTCGTAGTCTTCGACCAGTACGAATCGGCCGGTCTCGGGGATGTCCGACGCAAGGTCGAATGCGATGGAACGTCCAAGCTCGAGAACGCACTCGGCCACATCGTTCCGCGCTATCTGCTCCGGAGACTGAACCACCTCGAGCGTCGAAGCATCCAAGACTCGGTGAACCGCTTCGAGACGTACCGGAATCCGGGCGGTTCCGAGCTTGAGCGCATATTCCCGCCGCTTCACCAGCGGCTGCGGTCCAAGCCAGAAAACCGATACCCGCAGCCGCGTTGTGACCTGCGGCCTGGGCTCCTCGATCCGGACCGCGATCTCACCGCGCGGGACATACACCTGCTCGTCCAGAGTGAATCCGATAGCGCTACCGGCAACCGCACTCGTCGGATTCCCGGCGTTGAAGGCTTCGATGCTCCTGATGCGGCTACGCTTGCCCGACGGCAGGAACAGAACTTCGTCGCCTACCGACACACTGCCCGTCAGCACGGTGCCGGCGACGATGCGACGGTCATCCCCCTCCTCCGTGAATTTGTACACGCCCTGGACGGGCATCCGGAATGGCCGCTCGGCCTCGCTCCTATCGGTGATAAAGGCGTCGAGCGCTTCGAGGACGGTAGGTCCCGAGTGCCATGCCATTTTATCCGAGTGTCGCGCGACGTTATCGCCATCACGTCCTGAGACGGGGATAAAGCAGGACGGTTCAACGTCGAGCTTTCGAAGGAAGTCACGGAATTCATCCGCTATGGCGTCGAATGCCGCCTGGTCGTAGGCGATCAGATCCATCTTGTTTACGATCACGGCCACCTGGCGCACGCCGAGCATGGCAAGCATGTACCCGTGCCGCCGCGAGTTCTCCCTGATTCCCTCGAGGGCGTCGATCACGAGAAGGGCAGCTTCCGCATGGGCGGCCCCGGTGATCATGTTCTTCAGGAACTCGATGTGGCCGGGCGCATCGAGTATGACGTACTGGCGCTTGCCCGAATTGAAGAAGACGCGCGCGGAGTCTATGGTTATGCCCTGCGCTTGTTCGTCCTTGAGTGCATCGAGCAGAAAAGCGTACTCGAACGGACGGGCGGTGGCGGCACAATGCGCCCGCACCTGCTCGAGTTTCCCGTCGGGCAGCGACCCGGTGTCGGCAAGCAGGCGGCCGACAACCGTGGTCTTGCCATGATCGACGTGGCCGGTGATGACGATGCCCATTCGCGGCTCGCGAGTGGCGATGGGTGCGGCGTCAACGGGCAACGCGTTCCTATCCTGGTGCAGAATAGTATTCACGTTTCGGATGACAGGTAGCAACGCGAAGGGGACACGAGTACTGGTACAATTGCCGGGACACGACGCACAGACGTTACGGGTAGATTGTAACGTTCGCTCACTGACATCGCCAAGACTTCTCTCACACGGACGTGCTTTCGATGGTTGACGGAGCCTCCGGCACCATTTCGCAGAACGACATCGTGCTCGTGACGGGCGCCGCCGGCTTCATTGGATCGCATCTCTGCGATGCACTGGTCGCCCGTGGCGAGCGAGTGGTAGGCCTCGATGACTTCAATCCGTATTACGATCCAGCGCTGAAGCGGAGGAATATCGAGCGGCTGTCCGGCCGGCCCGGCTTCAGGATGATCGAGGGAGATATCAACTCGCTCGGGAATGACGAGATCGACGCCCTGATCGCACGGTCGGGCGTTGTGTATCACCTCGCGGCGCAGGTCGGCGTCAGGGCGAGCTGGGATGACTTCAATGCCTATGTGATCCGGAACATCACCCTGACTCACCGGCTGCTGGAGGCGGCGCGACGCACCATAGCGGCAGGTGGGACGCTGCGGCGGTTCGTGCTGGCCTCGACATCCTCGATCTATGGCGACGCCGAAGACTTGCCGACGGCGGAAACAGCGCCACCGCTCCCCGTGTCACCATACGGCGTTACGAAGCTTGCCGCGGAACAGCTCGCCCTTCTCTATGCCGCGAATTTCAACGTGCCGGTGACCGCTCTTCGGCTGTTCTCCGTTTACGGACCCAGGCAGCGGCCCGACATGGGCTTCAACATTTTCTTTGACTCGGTGCTCAACGCTGCACCGATCGAGATTTTCGGAGATGGCAGGCAGACACGGGATTTCACCTACGTGTCGGACGTGATCGCCGCCATGCTCGCCGCCGCATCTGCTGACGGAGTAATCGGAGAAGTCATCAACGTCGGCGGCGGCCATCGCGTCTCCCTCATTGAAGTGCTCGATGAAATCGAACACCTGGTGGGCCGCTCCGTCGATCGGAAATTCACGCCGCCGATGAAAGGCGACGCAAGGCACACGGGGGCAGATATCTCGAAGGCGCGCGCCTTGCTCCGTTATGCACCGGCGGTTTCTCTGACCGAGGGACTTCGAGCCGAATGGGCGTGGATAGGGGATCAGCCCGTAGCAGGACAGCTATGATTGACACGACACGGAGTGAGCGGATGACAGCGATCTGGCACAGACATCGGCTGAAGATCATTGGGGGCAGCGTCATCGCATGGGTTCTGTTCATCACGCTCGTCTACCAGGACGTCAAGCGGAGTCAGCGGGCAGGCCCGGCCGGCGCGGAGGAGCTGCTTCAGATTGGCGCGCTTCCCGTCACATGAAACCTTACCATCCCGATCGCCTGTAGGGCGATGACGCAGGACGGCAGGGAGATCGACGTCACTCGGGGGATGGACGAGTCGGGCCTCGGTATGCCCGGGATGGCAATGGCGTCCATGAGCATGCCGGGCATGCCCGCCGGCAGCGTGAAGGTCGACACCGCTCCGAAAGCGAAGGCGATGGTGCCGCAAGTCGCCGAGTTCGTACGCTACAACGGCTGGCCGGAGCTCAAGGAAGCGCTCATGTCCGGGCGGCTGAAGGTCGCGATGATGCTCGCGCCGATGGTGATGGACCTGGCTGACCGGGGCGTGCCTGTGCGCATCGTCGCTCTCGGACACCGCTCAGGGGCCGTGATCATGGTGCGGAAGGACTCACCCGCGCGGAAATTCTCCGATCTAAGAGGCAAGCGGATCGCGATTCCCAGCCGGTTCGCAGTGGATCATATCTTCGTACGAAGGCTGATGCGCGAGCACGGTTTGCGTGACGGTGACCTGACTATGGTGGAGATCGCCCCACCCGACATGCCCGCTGCACTTCTGGCGGGCGCGGTCGACGCCTATGCCACCGGCGAGCCTTACGGCGCCAAATCCGAGATGGACGGGTATGGGCGAGTGCTTCACATGACGCGCGATGTTTGGCCGTCGTATATCTGCTGCGTCCTCACGGTTCGCGAAGAGCTGATCAAGTCCGATCACGGCCTGGTGCAGAATCTGGTGAATCACGTGATGTCCGCGGGTCAGTGGCTCGACTCCGATCCGAAGAACCGAACCACGGCCGCTCGAATCGCGTCAGAGCGCTCGGTCTTCAATCAGGCCTTCGAGCTAATCAGGTGGGTGATGGAGCGGCCGAGTGATCGGGTGACCTACGGTGATCTGCGGCTCATTCGGGGTGAGTTCGATGAAATGATGCGACTGTCGATGGACGCAGGCATCATCGACCATTCGATTCCATACGAGAGATACGTGGACGAAACTTTCATGCGGCGTTTCCGGCCCGTAGCGATCAATCTCGAGTGAAGCTGCTTCGCTACGCTCCCGCGCTTGCCATCGTGCTCGCTCTCGTCGGCCTGTGGTGGGTCACTGCGCTCGGCAGCCAGATTTTCCCCACACCGCTTGCCGTCATAAACGGGATCGTCGAGCTTGGCGGCAACGGCACCCTGCTACAGCATGTCTACGCTTCGCTCTTTCGCGTGACCATCGGCTACCTCGGGGCACTATTGCTCGCCATTCCACTCGGCAGCATGATGGGCTGGTTCCCAGCATGGTTTCGCGCGGTGAATCCGGTCATCCAGCTGCTCCGCCCGATTTCTCCCATCGCCTGGATTCCCCTGGCGATCCTCTGGTTCGGCGTCGGCGATGCATCCCCGACGTTCCTGATCTTTCTGGCGACGCTCTTTCCGGTTGTGGTTGCCACTGCGTCTGGAGTTCATCTCGTTGAGCAGCAGTACATTCGCGCCGCCCGGAATTTCGGAGTGAACGGATTCAAGCTCTATCGCCGTGTTATTTTCCCCGCGGCACTGCCCACCATCATCACTGGCATGCGGGTCGGGCTGGGCGTCGCCTGGCTCGTCGTTGTCGCGGCCGAAATGGTGGCTATCAACTCCGGGTTGGGCTATCTCATCATAGACTCGCGCAACGCAGGCTCACGTTACGACCTCGTGGTCGCGGGAATGGTGATCATCGGGATCATTGGCTTCGGACTCGACACGATTATGCGCAGGCTGGAGAATCTCGAAGAAGTGCGGTGGCGCTATGCCAGCTGACGCCAAGATCACCGTTCGAAACGTAGGAAAAACTTTCCGCACCGGACGCGGTGGTGTGCACGCGCTCGATGGGCTTGACTTCACAGTCGGGGAGGGCGAGTTCGTCGCCATTGTAGGCCCTTCCGGCTGCGGAAAATCAACCCTCCTCAACATTCTGACCGGGTTCGACCGGCCCGATACCGGCGAAGCCCTGGTGGACGACCGTCCGGTAGAGGGTCCCGGCCGCAAAGGGGTTCTGATCACGCAGCACGGCTCGGTGTTTCCCTGGATGACCGTACAACGCAATCTCGTTTTCGGAGTCAACGGTATGCCGGAGGAGGAGCGGGAACGCTTGAGCCGGCATTATGTCGATATGGTTGGCCTGCAGGGGTTCGAGCAGTCTTTTCCGCGCGAGCTTTCTGGCGGCATGCTCCAGCGGGTGGAGGTGGCACGCGCGCTGATGGCAAAGCCGGATGTGTTGTACATGGACGAGCCGTTCGGCGCACTTGACGCACTCACACGGCTCAGGATGCGGGAAGAAATGCTGCGGATTCTGCAGCGTGACCGGCACACCTGCCTCCTCGTGACACATGACGTCGAGGAAGCACTGCATCTCGCCGATCGAATTCTGGTGCTCACCCCGAGGCCGGGCCGGGTGCAGCGAATCGTCGACGTGGATGTCGAGCATCCCCGGCGGATGTCGAGTCTGCGACTTATCGCGCTGAAGGAGCTGGTGCTCCGGGAACTGGGGCTGACGCCTGAAGGCGAGTCGGCCGAGGGAGCAGTGACCGCCGATACTCTAGCGATCCCGTGCGACAGGTGTGCAGTCTGAGACAACCGTCAGCACGCCAATCGGCAGAAGCCGCCGGTGCCTCGGCACATCATCGGCGAAGACATTCGAGGCGTCCGGGACGCAAGTCGCATCAGCTTCGGCTCTGCGCACGGCTGGCGTTTCGCGCTCGATCGCAAGGCTGATCAGGCGCCTCATGTCGATTCGCTCGCGCCGCTCGCGAAGCAGCATCGCCAGCTCGATGTAGGCGACGTCTGTCGGTGTGAGGCGAGCGGCGCCACGGTCGCCAGGATTCACGACAGACCGCCACGATCTCGCGTGACCGAACCCGAGAGCGTGGGTCATCTCGTGCGCGACAGTGTGCGGATTATTGAGGACGGCCCGGCTCCCGAAGCTCACGCGGACGTCGAACACCTCTCCCGAGGATGTCCAGCTCGCGCGGCTGAACCCATCGTTTCCCGGCATTCGCCGCACATCCACGATGATCACGTTTACCGGATCGGCATCTCCCACCGTTGCCGGTTCGAAGAGAGACAAGCCGACGTCAGCGCTCATCTCGGAGAGAGTCTTCCAGAAAGCGACGGAATCATCGGCCGAGATGTCGCCAAGCGCGCCCGATCGGCGAAACGCGACTGGTATGGGGTACCGCGTGCTCCGCCAGCCGACAACTCCCGCGTTCTCGTCACCTGAGCCCGGGATGCGCCAGAAATGCTCCGACTTCCCTCCACTGCCGAGCGCTGCTTCAACTCGCACGGGAATTCGCATTCCCGCGTAAGTCCCGCGCTCGATCGTCCGGAATCCGTCGGATGAGTCAGCGGAAGCGCTGAATTGCATCTCCTCGACGGAAGGCAGGAGGTCAGCGTGCGATGCGAAGTCAGCGACCGCATCCGCCGCGATCGAGGCGGCCACATCGGCGGGGGCGTCAGGAAACGGAGGATCCACCCGCATCACCGATGCGCACCCGAGGGCGCCGGCAAGCGCCATAGCCGCCGGCAATGCCGCGCGCACGAAGCGGGGATGGGTGAAGAAAAAAATCAACGAGGAACTACACAGGTACGAGACTCTAGAAGCATAGCGCGGAGTTTCGAGGAATGAAATACTGTAGGGTGTGAGCCCGCGGGACATCACCGACATATAATGCGGTATCGCCGTCTGGATTCCCCGAGGCGCGAGTCCCAACTTATCCGTCCCCATGAGCGCATTGCCCTCCCCCCCGTCCGACCCGCGAGCTTCCATCGTCAGTCTGCTGACGGAGGCGCGTGAGCGAACGCTGCTGCTCGTAGAGGGATTGAGCGATGAGGACCTTCATCGGCAGCACGATGCGCTGATGAGTCCGATTTTGTGGGACCTCGGCCACATCGCCCACTTCGAGGAGTTATGGCTGACGCAGAACCTCGACGGCACGATCGAGTTCTCGGAGATGCCGGGCATCTACAACCCCTTCGAGCACCCGCGGGCCGAGCGTGCAAAGCTCCCGCTTCCGGCACTCGAGACGATGCGCGAAAAGCTCGCGGAGATCCGCGAGAGAGTCCTGACGCGACTCTCCCGCATCGACCTCGACGATTCAAACCCACTGCTGTCGGGCGGGTACGTCTATCACATGGTTCTCCAGCACGAGTATCAGCACAACGAGACCATTCTTCAGACGCTGCAGCTCAAGCTCGGCGAGCCATATCATCCGCCTGTCCGCGTCCCCGTGCCGGAGATCATTATCGACCAGAGCGCATTGACCGAGATGGTCCGGATCCCGGCAGGTGAGTACGCAGTCGGCACTGACGACCGGTCCGCTGCGTACGACAACGAGCGTCCGCGCCACGGTGTCGAGGTGTCATCCTTCCGGATCGATCGCGCGCCCGTGACTAATGGCGATTACATGGAGTTCATGAACGCACGCGGATATCGCGATGCGCGGCTCTGGAGCGATGCGGGCTGGAAGTGGCGCTCTGAAAGTGGAGCGTCGGCACCGGGTTTCTGGAAGCGCGACGGTGACACGTGGATGGTACGAACCATGGACCGCACAGGGGCGGTTGACCGGCGGCGGCCGGTGTGTCACGTCTCGTATCACGAGGCCGACGCTTTCGCCAGATGGGCGGGCAAGCGCCTGCCAACCGACGCCGAGTGGGAAGTTGCGGCGTCATGGGACGGAGGTGCAGGCGCCTTGCTGTACCCCTGGGGTGATGAGCCGCCAACAAGCGCGGACGCGAACGTCGACCAGTTGTCGTTCGATACCGCGGCGGTGGGTGCGTATCCCAGAAATGTTTCAGCGAGCGGCTGCTATGGAATGATCGGCGACGTCTGGGAGTGGACCTCCTCCGATTTCACCGGTTATCCGGGATTCGAGAGCTTTCCGTACAGGGAGTATTCGGAGGCGTTCTTCGGAAGCGATTACAAGGTCTTGCGAGGTGGCTCCTGGGCGACACGCCCTGGCGCAATTCGTAACACTTTCCGCAACTGGGACTATCCAATCAGACGGCAGATCTTCAGTGGGTTCCGCTGTGCTGCCGACGCCTGATTCTACGGATATCGCTGCGCGCACGACCACCCCGCGCATCGATCGCGGCGAGCTCCTCCGAGATGTCTCTCGCGGGCTGGCTATGGAGCCGAAGGAGCTCGACCCCAAGTACTTCTACGACGATCGGGGCTCCGAGCTTTTCGAGCTGATAACTGAATTACCGGAATACTACCTCACGCGGAG
>JALYJX010000030.1 GCA_030775065.1 Gemmatimonadota bacterium
AAGCGCGATGTCGTCACGCACGCCAGGCGTTGCGGTTGCGGTGAGCGCAATCGTCGGAGGCGCGCCAAGCTTTGCGCGGACGTCCTTGACTCGAAGATAGCTCGGACGGAAATCGTGTCCCCACTGGCTGATGCAGTGCGCTTCGTCCACTGCGAGCAGGCTCACACCTATGCGGCGCAGCCGCTCGGAGATGTTTCCGTAATCGAATCGCTCCGGGGCCAGGTAAAGCAGTTTGAGCTCCCCGCGAGTGGCGCGACCGAGTCGGTCGCTAACCTGCGATGACGTGAGCGAGCTGTTGATGAATGCGGCAGGCAGTCCACGCGCGTCCAGCGCGTCAACCTGATCCTTCATCAGAGAGATCAGAGGCGAAACCACGACCGTCAGCCCGGGAAGCACAAGCGCGGGGACCTGAAAGCAGAGCGACTTGCCGCCGCCTGTTGGCAGCACAACCAGTGTGTCGTGGCCGGCGAGAACGGACTCTATGGCTGCTTCCTGCCCGGGACGAAATCCATCGTAGCCGAATGCTGTCTTCAATACGCCGCGTGCAACGGAGATGGTTGGTCGATTCACAGCTAGTCGTTCGCGTGCGAGCTATCGAATCGCCTCAGGACGCGCAGTGTCACGAGCATGAGGACGGTCGTCCCCGCCGCGAGGAAGTAACGGCCGAAACCGACTGTGAGGCCAACGGCTGCAGTCGCCCAAATCGATGCGGCTGTCGTCAATCCAATCACGTGCGTCCCATCCTTCGTTAGAAATACCACGCCGGACCCGAGGAATCCGATTCCGACCGCCACGGCCTGGATCAATTGAAAAGGCTCGATGCGCAAAGAGGATGAGCCCGCCGGATACGTAACGGCTGCCGCTTCACCGGCCACCACGAAGAGACACGCTGCCATTCCAACAAGGAGCAAGGTTCGAAAACCCGCTGGCTTGCCGGCCGATTGCCGCTCCCAGCCGAGGAGTCCTGACATCAGTCCTGCGGCAACGACCCGCAATAACAGCTCGGTGTCGTAAAGAATCGCATTCTCGCTCATGTTGCCGAAGTGCGGATCGCACTCTTGTAAAGGTTTTCGAGGCGGACCGTGATGGGCCCGGGCGTGCCGTCGCCGACGGGTTGGCCGTCGAGCGCGATGATTCCCGCAACCTCGGTAGTGGTTCCCGTGAGGAAAAGCTCATCCGCCCGCCTGAGCTCATCCTCCGACATCGCCTCTTCGCGCAGCGCAATGTCGTTGTCGCGGCAGATATCGATCACAATCGCTCGCGTGACTCCCGGCAGAATGAGATTGGAGAGCGGCGCCGTCCGCACTTCCTCGCCAAACACTCCGAAAATGCTGGTGTGAGTTCCCTCGAGAACCACCCCATCGCGCACCAGGATCGCCTCGAACGCACCTGCCTCCTTTGCACGTTGATTTTCCAGAACGTTTGCAATGAGCGAGATCGATTTGATGTCGCACCTGGACCAGCGCAGGTCGGGACGCACAATCGCTCCTACACCCGCGGAAAAATCGCCCATGTCGGGAAACGGCGCGGCGTAAGCGTAAACGGTGGGACGAACCAGCGTTTTGGGGAACGCGTGCGTGCGCGGCGCGGAGCCGCGCGTGACCTGGAGATAGACCATCGTTTTTCCAGATTCGGCAAAACCGTTCCGCTCGAGCAACCCGGTGAAGACCGACTCGAGCGGGTCGGCAACGCTGTCGTCGATGCGTGCTTCGCGCAGGCTCGATCGCAAACGATCCATGTGACGGTCGAGCGCCACGAATTTGCCGTCGTAGGCGGCGGCAACCTCGTAAATCCCGTCTCCGAGAAGGAACCCGCGATCGTCAGGCGATACAAAGACTTCGTTCTTGAGCATGTAACGCCCGTCGAAGTAAACCACCTCTCCGCGCCTTGCGGCTACCGCGACGGCGTCCATCTGCGCGGCTGCATATCCACCGGACGCTGATCTTGTCGAGCTCGCCGTCATGGTCTCTCCCGTGGACGAATGAACCGCATAAGCAGTGCGGCGACGAGAAAGCCAATTCCCGCCCACCTCACAGCCTCATCGTCCATTCGCATTCCGTAAACCAGTAGTATCGCAGCAATGAGTGCAACTATGAGCCGAGCTGTTGTAATGGGCGTCATTATTTCATTCCGGGTTGAATTCCCAGCGCGCGCGCCTCTCCGTCAGCCAACTCGAGTTTCATCCGCAGGAGAGCCGTCGAAAACACCTTGCCCTGAGCGTCGGTCTTGAGCGAAAGCGTGCCTCCGCCGTCGAGCGCCCCGTGGAGCAGAAAATTGAGTGCGTTCAGGTTCGGCAGATCGAAGCGCTCGACATCTCCCTCGATGACGCCCGCGAAATGATCGGCGACGCGCGGGACTGTAAGCTCGCGCTGCAGCACCGGAAACCACTCCGGCTTCAACGCGATCACGCCGACATTGGCCGTATCACCCTTGTCACCGGAGCGAGCATGCGCGATGTCGAGCAGGCGAATCTGCATCAGACGATCTCGACCTTTGTTGTCACGGTCTTCTTGTCGATCAGCGCCGGCCAGTACGCGACAATTTCCTCCACCTTCGGCCGGCCGCCGGCAAATCCTGTAACACTCGGCGGTCCGTTCAGAACGAGAGGCGCAATCTCACGGGTGAAGCGCTCGACGCCGGCCTTGTCGTCTCCACGCACGCCGAAGCGGAGCTGAACTTCGGGGAGCTCACTCGCCAGGCTTGACGCGCTTGCGGTCAGCTCACGCTCAACGAGCGCACCGTGCGTGGACGAGTATCCAACGAACTCGGTCAGAATCTGATCGAAGCTCAGGCCAAGTCTGTCGAGCCGCTCTCGCAGCACGCGGTCGGCGAGCTTTGCCTTGTCGAGCGCATCCGGCCAGGAATACACCAGGCTTCCAACCGCCTTGAAGCCGGCACGATAGGCGATGGAAACCTTCAGCTTGTCTGTCGGAGGCTGTCCGGTGATGCCGGATACCTCGACGCGATCCTCTCCGCAATCGCGGAGACGAATGGACGTGAAATCCGCGACGACGTCGGGAGTGATGTACTCACGCGGATCGCCCATCTCGTATACGAGCTGCTCGGTGACCGGCGGAACGGATACGCGGCCGCCGGTGCCTGCGTGCTTCGTGATGATGAACGTTCCATCCGGCTTTGCCTCCGCGATGGGATACCCGACGTTGGCAAGGTCGGGAATGGAGCGCCAGTCGTAGAGGCAGTTTCCCCCGGAGCACTGTGCCCCGCACTCGATGATGTGCCCGGCGACAATCCCCGCAGCGAGAAGATTCCAGTCGTCAGCGCGCCACTGAAACTCGTGGCGAAGCGGCGCCATCGTGAGTGCTGTGTCGGTCGAGCGGCCCGTAATGACAATGTTCGCGCCCTTCGCGAGTCCTTCGACTATCGGAGTCGAGCCGATGTACGCGTTTGCCGAGAGAACCCTGTCCCGAATTGTCGCCAGCGGCTCGCCCGTTTCCATGTTCGAGAGGCTGTGGCCCGCTTCGATGAGCTCGTCGAGACGTCCTAGCAGATCGTCGCCGGTAACCACGGCGATCTTTACCTTCGCCGAGAGTGAACGACTATCCGCGAGCTGGCGGATCGCGGTCGCGCACGCCGGCGGATTCACTCCACCGGCATTCGCGACGATCGTTACGCCGCGCTCAGTGACGGCGGGCAGGACACTCTCGATCGCGCCGACGAAGTCTCTCGCGTAGCCGAGCGACGGATCGCGCTCCTTCTGCTTCTGAAGAATGGACATCGTCACTTCTGCCAGATAGTCGAGCATCAAGTAGTCCACCTGGCCGCCCTCGACCTGCTGTCGCGGCGCCTCGAGCGAATCTCCCCAGAAGCCCTGGCCACTGGCGACGCGGACGATCTCCTTCATTACTCTTCGCCGAGGTGAGGTGGCAGCACGAAAGGTCCGAGATGCGGCCCCGGATTGTGCAGCGAAGTCCTGAGCGCCATTGCGAGCGTTTCCCGTGTGTCCTCCGGATAGAGGATTGCGTCCACGAATCCGCGCGCGGCGGCATACCGTGCATCGAGCTGATGCTCGTAGTCGTCGCGCATTGCCTCGACTGCAGCGACGACTTCCGGCGCGGGGTCGGCGCCGCTCTTCTTTGCCTTCTCGAGCGCGGGTCCGTGAACCGCCTGTACGGCAGATTCTCCTTCCATGACCGCCATGCGCCCGGTAGGCCAGGTGAAGATGAAGTCAGGATCGAATCCCTGCCCGGCCATTGCATAGTAGCCGGCGCCCGAAGCGTGATTCACGGTAAGCACGAGCTTCGGTACCCGCGCGGTTGCCATCGCTTCCACGAAGCGCGCACCGGCGCGAATAATCCCCTGCTGCTCCGCTTCCGGTCCCACCATGAATCCCGATACATCCTGCACGAAGAGGAGCGGAATCTTCTGGCGGTCGCAGCGATCGATGAAGTACGCGACCTTCTCCGCGCTTTCGGCATAGACGATTCCGCCGAAGCGCGGTTTTTCACCCTCGCGTCCCTTGACCAGTCCCCGCTCGTTGGCGATCACGCCGATCGCTATGCCATCGATGGTCCCGTCGCCGCAGATCATCTCGCGGGCCAGTCCTGCCTGAAATTCGGCGAGCGCGCCCTCATCGAGGATCGAGGCGAGAACGGCGCGCATGTCGTACGACATTCGATGATCGGATGGGAGCAGATCGTACAATGCGTCGGCCGCAGCCGAGGGCTTCGCTGGCGTCTTCGCAGATTTGCGGCCGGAGCGCTTGCCGGCGGAGCCACTCGGCGTGAACCGCACTGCGTACGGATCCCGTTCGGCAAGCGTGCCGCCTTTTCCCGGGAGCCGGGCGACGAGATCACGCAGCTTCGCGAGACAATCCTCGTCGTTGTCCAACGCGTAATGAGCGACACCACTGATTTCCGTGTGAGTGATCGCTCCGCCGAGAGTTTCCGAATCGATCGTCTCGCCTGTCGCGCCCTTTACGAGGTTGGGCCCGCCGAGCCCCATGAAGGAGGTTCCCTTGACCATCAGAATCACATCGGACAGCGCCGGAAGATATGCGCCGCCGGCGACGCACTGGCCCATCACGGCCGCGAGCTGAGGGATGCGGAGGTAGCGCCGCATCAGGGAGTTGTAATAGAAAATGCGGGCGGCGCCGTACTGGCCGGGGAACACTCCCTCCTGGAACGGCAGATTCACGCCCGCGGAGTCGACGAGGTAGATGATCGGCACGCGGCATCGCATGGCGATCTCCTGAGCGCGAAGAATCTTCTTTATTGTTTCAGGCCACCATGAGCCGGCCTTGACCGTCGGGTCGTTCGCGACGACGACGACCTCTCGTCCCTCGACGATCCCGACACCGGTGACGACTCCAGCCGCAGGCGCTTGCCCATCGTATCGATCGTAAGCGACGAGCAGACCGATCTCGAGGAATCGCGTGTTCTCATCGCAGAGCAGTCTCACGCGCTCTCGAGCGGTGAGCTTTCCCTGCCGGTGCAGCTTGTCGATCCGCTCGTCGCCGCCGCCTTTCCGGAGACGAGCCTCCAATGCGCGCACCTCCGCGCTGAGCGCGCGCAGACGGGGCGTCATTTCAGCCCGATGACTGCGACGCGGCGGCGCCTTCGCGCGAGGCGAACCACTCCTTTATGTAGTCGATCAGCTCCGAGGTGGGAGTCCCCGGACCGAAAAGGCGGCCGATTCCCTGCGCCTGAAGAGCGTCCATATCCTCGCGCGGGATGATTCCTCCACCGGTGATCAGGATATCGTCGCGTCCCTCCGCCGCCACGAGCTCCCTCACGCGCGGAATGAGGGTCATGTGCGCACCGCTCAAAATCGACAGGCCGATTACGTCCACGTCCTCCTGCACGGCGGCGGAGGCGATCATCTCCGGCGTCTGATGCAGGCCCGTGTAGATGACCTCCATGCCGGCATCGCGCAGTGCCGCCGCGACTACCTTTGCGCCGCGGTCATGGCCGTCGAGGCCGGGCTTCGCGACGAGCACTCGAATGGGTCTCATACGGGGTGGAAATTAGCAGGTATGACTGGCAGCCGTCAGCTTGCTCAGCGCTTGCGCGCAACAAGCAGCATCTCACCCGATCGTCGCGTCAACGGTCGCTCGCTGAATCCGTCGAATGCCTCTTCGACGATCAACCCTTCGCGCGCGCATAGCTCGGCCAGCCGTGTCGCCGTGTAAAGCCTGATGCGGTGCTCGCGGCGCGAAGTTCTGCCGTTTTTTCGACGCAGCGTCGACTCGATGCTGAGCACTCCCGACAGCGGATCAAACGACCGCTCCTGGCCTACCATCGAGCCGTCGCGCGTCTCCCACCAGTCGCGTGACAGGAATCGCGACATCACACCGTCCCTGCTCGCGCCCTGCCATACGAGAGTGCCGTCGGGCTTCAAGACTCGTGAGAATTCGGCGATCACCCGCGCATCATCCGATGGGTTGTCGAAGAACCCAAACGAAGTGTAAAGGTTGACAACCGCGTCGTAACGCCCGCTCCAGCTCGCGGGAAGCTTCCGCATATCCGCGCGGCGATAGCGCAGCGATTCGCTCGTGCCACGTTTTGCCGCGATCGCAAGCAGCTCGCGAGAGAAGTCGATTCCGTCAACCCTGAAACCGGCCTCAGCCAGAAGGTGTGCGTGCCGCCCTTGTCCGCACGGTGCATCGAGCACGCGTGAATCGAGGGGGAGTCCGAGAACCTCTACGAGCCGGCGTGCTTCTGCGCGATCACGCGCCGGATCGAATACGGGCTCGTATTCCTTGAGGTACTGCGAATCGAAATAGCTTTCCCACCACTCGGCCCGGCGCCTCAGAAGAACACCGGCTCCCGGTAAGCTCCGAACACGTCCTCCATCGCCGCGCGAATCTCGTACAGCGTGCAGTACGCGCGTGCAGCCTCGAGAATGTGGGGCATCATGTTCTCATCAGATGCGGCAGCACTGCGCAGCGCCGCGAGCGCTTTGCCGACCCTTTCGTTGTCGCGCGTCGAGCGCAGGCTGCCCAGCCGCTCTCGTTGCTCTGCCTCGGTGTCGCCAATCTTCAGCAGCGGGATTGTGAGCTCGGGCTCGTCGGTGACGAAGTCGTTGACGCCGACAATTACGCGACGGTGCTGCTCGATCTCCCACTGCTGGCGCGCTGCAGACTCGGCAATCCGGCGTTGCAGCCAACCCGTCTCGAGACCACGTACCACTCCGCCAATCTCCTCGATCTGAGCGAAGAGTGACTCCGCTTCATCCTCGAGCTGCGACGTAAGCGCCTCGACATAGTACGAGCCGCCGAGGGGATCGATGACGTTCGGGACTCCGGTCTCGTAAGCGAGGAGCTGCTGGGTTTGGAGCGCGACCTGAACCGATTCCTCTGTCGGGAGCGCGAGCGTTTCATCCATCGAGTTCGTGTGCAGCGACTGAGTTCCGCCAAGCACCGCGGCCATCGCCTGGTACGCGACGCGAACGATGTTGTTCATCGGCTGCTGGGCAGTGAGCGTGACTCCGGCGGTCTGCGAATGGAATCGCATCACGAGGGAGCGCGGGTCCTTTGCGCCGTAGCGCTCGCGCATGTGCCGCGCCCAGATGCGTCGGGCCGCGCGCAGCTTGGCAATCTCCTCGAAGAAATCGTTGTGGATGTCCCAGAAGAACGAGAGACGGGGCGCAAAAGTATCGACGTCGAGGCCGCGCGCTATTCCCCGCTCGACGTACGTGAACCCGTCTGCCAGCGTAAACGCGAGCTCCTGAGCAGCAGTCGCGCCTGCCTCACGGATGTGGTAGCCGGAGATGGAGATGGTATTCCATTGCGGTACGTGCTCGGCAGACCACGCGAAGCAATCGACGATCAGCCTGAGCGCCGGCTCGATCGGGAAGCACCAGGCGTGCTGGGCCATGTACTCCTTGAGGATGTCGTTCTGGATCGTCCCCCGGAGCGCAGCCGGATTCACGCCCTGCTTCTCGGCGGCGGCGATGTAGAAGCAATAGAGGATCACGGCCGGCCCGTTGATCGTCATCGACGTCGACACCTTGTCGAGCGGAATGCCGTCGAACAGAAGCTCCATGTCGGCCAGGCTGGAGATCGCTACGCCACACTTTCCGACTTCGCCCTCGGAGCGCGGGTGATCCGAGTCGTAGCCCATGAGCGTCGGAAAATCGAAGGCAACAGAGAGTCCCGTCTGACCATGAGCGAGGAGGAACTTGTATCGCTCATTCGTATCGCGGGCGCTGCCGAAACCCGCGAACTGCCTCATCGTCCAGAGCTTGCCACGATAACCTGTCGGGTGAACGCCGCGCGTGTACGGATAGACGCCGGGCGCGCCGAGATTTACCGAGTCTTCGTGAGAGACGTCGAGAGCCGTGTACAGCGGCGCTACTTCATGAGCGGAATTGGTGAAGGCGATATCGCGCGTGGGCGCGGCCTCGTACTTCCGCTTCCATTCGGCGATCTCGGCGCGCAGGCGCTCGACTTCCTTCTTCGCGCTCTCGAGCTCAGTGAACTCCGTGCTCCTCCGGCTGTCTATTGAAGTCAATCGTCCGTCCGCGTTACGAGGTGTCCATGCTCGGCGAGCAGCTCATCAGCGACGGAGTACGGCGTCGTCGCCCCTGACTCGAGCTGCGGGATCCGGGCGCCGATCCATTCGTTCGCCTCGCCGTCGCGCCATAGCCTTTGGTGCATCCGTCGCTCCACCGCGTCCACGACGCGCTCCATCAACCGCCGGCGTCGTCGCTCTACCAGGGCGCCGCTTTGCTGAAGATACTCGAAATGCCTGTCGAGAGCGGCGACAAGCTCCGTTATCCCTTCGTCCTTCGCGGCGGCCGCGCGCAGGACGGGCGGTGTCCACACAGTGGCGTGTGACTCGGCGGCGGCTTCACGCGCGGCACGCGCCGGATTGACACGTTTGAGATCGACGCCGTGATGCGCCGGGACATTCCCGTAACCGATGCCGCGACGAAGCCCGAGCATCAGCTCAACGTCGTTCCGCAGACGATCGGCACCCGGCCTGTCGGATTTGTTCACGACAAAAATATCCGCGATCTCCATCACGCCGGCCTTGAGCGTCTGTATGGAATCCCCGGATTCCGGAACGAGCACGACAACGGTCGAGTCGGCAGTGCGCGCGACATCGAGCTCGGATTGCCCCACTCCCACTGTTTCGACGATTATCCGGTCGAACCCGAACGCATCGAAGACATCGGCAATCTCGCGCGTTGTTGCAGCGAGGCCCCCAAGTGAGCCGCGCGTCGCCATCGATCGAATGAATACGTCCGCATCGAGAGCGATCTGCTCCATGCGCACGCGATCCCCGAGCAGTGCGCCGCCGGTGAAAGGAGAGGTGGGATCAACGCACACGATGCCGACCTTGTGACTCGCCTGCCTGTAGTCGCGGGCGACGAGCGTGGTGATCGTGCTCTTCCCGGCCCCCGGCGGCCCGGTGATCCCAACGCGTCGCGCCCGGCCTACTTTCGGATGAAGCGACGCAAGAATGTCATCCGCCTCCGGCCGGCGGTTCTCGACGATGCTGATCACGCGGGCGAGCGAAGCCGTGCGACCCGCGGCGAAATCGGCGAGAAGCCTTTCAGTCGATGGAGTCAAGAATCCTTTCCTGTTTTCTCCACATGGCGGACGAGACGCGAGTATCGTCTTCAGGGTGATCGAGCCCCAGAACGTGCAGCGTACCGTGGACTACGAGCCGCGCCAACTCCCGCTTCAAAGATATCCGGAGCCGGCGCGCATTTCGCTCCGCAACTCGCGGGCAAATGTAGATATCGCCTATGACCGGAGTCGAGCCGCCGCGCTCCAGCCCGAATGCGATCACATCGGTGGGACCACTCCGCGACACGTAGTCACGGTTGAGTCGCGAGATCGTGCCCGTACCCACGAAGGCGACGGAGACCAGCGCGTCGCGAACGCCTTCAGCTTCGAGCGCCGCCTTTACGATCTCTCGAACGTTGGCATTGGACATCGGCTGGCGCCTGACCGTCGAAGCGACGTCGACATTGACGCCTGCGTGACGCCGGGTGCGCGATCGCTTCGCGCCGCCCCGACGTCGCTCAGATTCCTGCGTCTTCCGCGTACGCCCGAATTATCTGGCGCACAAGTCGATGCCGTACGACGTCGGACTCGGTCATGTATTGAAAACCTATTCCTTCGATTCCCTGCAGGATCCGCTCTATCTGCACGAGCCCCGACTCCTCCCGCTTGGGAAGATCTATCTGTGTCTTGTCGCCTGTGATGACGGCCTTCGAGTTCACGCCAAGTCGCGTCAGAAACATTTTCATCTGCGCATTCGTGGCGTTCTGCGCTTCGTCGAGAATCACGAATGCGTCACCAAGTGTGCGCCCGCGCATGTAGGCGAGCGGAGCGATCTCGATCACGCGCGTCTCGAGCGCCTTCTGCACCCGCTCGGGCGGCATCATCTCGTCGAGCGCGTCGTAAAGCGGCCGCAGGTAGGGATCGACCTTCGCCTGCAGGTCTCCCGGAAGGAACCCCAGACTCTCCCCTGCTTCGACAGCGGGACGCGCGAGAATTATCCGGCGTACGCGCTTTCTTGCGAGGGCGTCGACTGCAGCCGCTACGGCAAGGTAAGTCTTTCCTGTTCCAGCCGGCCCGATGCCGACGACGATGTCGTTGGCGAGGATGAGCTTCAGGTATTCCGCCTGCCCGCTCGTCTTTGGCTGGATCACCTTCCGCACCCCGGGGAGCACGATGCGCATGCTGTCTTCCGCGCCGTTCGAATCCCGCGGCGCTTCGTAGCTCATGCGGAGGACGTCGTCCGAGGTAAGCGGCATCTGCTGCTTGGCTGTGTCGATCATTCGCTGAGCGATTGGCGACGCACGGTTGACCGCTTCCTGCGTTCCGGTCAGCGTCAGCGTATCGCCGCGCAGACCGATCTTCGCACCCGATTGCTTCGCGAGCTCGACGAGGTTCTCGTCATTCACGCCCGCGAGCGTAAGCATGTCGGCCCCTTCGGTATTGAGGCGCTGGACTACTGGTTCGTCGCTCAAGCTCTTGATTCTGTCCTCAGGTGAAGGTCGGCAAGCTCAGCTGGATCGATCGGAGTCGGTGCGCCCTCGAACAGCGCGCGCGCCGCGGTCGTCTTCGGGTACGCGATGACGTCCCGTAAAGAGGGTGCTCCAGCAAGAAGCATGACGATCCGGTCGAACCCAAACGCAATTCCTCCGTGCGGCGGCGCCCCTGCATTGAGAGCCTCGAGGAGGAATCCGAAGCGCGCAGTCGCTTCCTCGTCGCTGACCCCGAGCACGCCAAGTACGCGCCGCTGGAGCGCAGGGTCACTTATCCTGATGCTGCCCCCGCCGAGCTCCGTGCCGTTCATGATGACGTCGTAGGCGAGCGCTCGCACGGACAGCGGATCGCTTTCCAGCTTGTCGAGATCGTCCGGATGGGGGGCCGTGAACGGATGATGCACGGACGTAAGTCCACCGGTGCTCGAGTCGCGGGCGAACAACGGGAAATCGGTTACCCAGAGCATGCGGGCCGCACGATCGGGAAGCAGGTCCAAACGGCGGGCAACTTCCTGCCGAACGCGATCGAGAGCGGGCGACGTGACATCGTCCGATGCCGAGACCATGAGGCACAGATCACCATCATTCAATTCGAGAACCTCCGCGCCCGAACCAGTGAGGAATTTCGCGGCGGGCCCTTCGAGCGTGCCGCCTACTTTGCGCACGCGAAGCACTCCCGATGCGCCCGCCGATTTCGCGATCGCCTCGAGCTCGTCAACCTGCTTGCGCGAAAACGCGGCGCCGCCGGGAATCCTGATCCCTCGCACGCGCCCTCCCGCCTCGAGAGCCGACCGTGTGATCGCGAAGTCGCTGCCGCGAAATGCATCGCTGGCGTCGAATACTTCCAGCTCGTAGCGCATGTCGGGACGGTCCGTGCCAAAGCGCTCCATTGCCTCGCGGTACGAGAGACGACCGAAGTGCGATGGAATGTCGATCCCCGCATCGCGAAAAAGCGCAGCGAGCAGACCTTCCGTGAGAGCGATGATGTCCTCGGGCGCGATGAATGACGCCTCGATGTCGATCTGCGTGAACTCCGGCTGCCGGTCAGCCCTCAGGTCTTCATCGCGGAAGCATCTCGCTATCTGGAAGTAACGATCGAATCCCGAGATCATCAGCAGCTGCTTGTAGAGCTGCGGTGATTGCGGAAGTGCATAGAACTCGCCCGCGTGCACCCGGCTGGGCACGAGATAGTCTCTCGCTCCCTCGGGAGTCGGCTTCGTCAGAATGGGAGTTTCGATCTCGAGATAGCCGCGCTCGTCCAGATACCGCCGCGTCGTTTGCATCAGTCGATGCCGCAGGAGAAGATTCTCCTGGAGCTCCGGACGTCTCAGATCGAGATGGCGATGACGAAGTCGCAGCTCTTCGGCTGCCAGCTTCTCACCCTTGCCCCTCGCAACCGGAATAGCGGGAGTCTCCGCGGGACCGATGAGATCCACTGCGTTCGCGCGCACCTCGATTTCGCCCGTCTCGAGCTCCGGGTTCCGCATCTCCGAGGGCCTGAGTGCCACCTCGCCGCGAACGGTCACCACTGACTCCTGGCCGAGTGCAGCCGCCTTTTCGATTTCGGCGGGAGGAGTCCACTTCGGGTCGAATGAGATCTGGACGATGCCGGCGCGGTCGCGAAGATCGAGGAAGACGATTCCGCCCAGATTCCGGGACCGGTGAACCCACCCCGCGAGCGTTACGGGCTGACCGTCATCAGAGGCGCGTAAGGCGCCTCCCCGGTGGGTTCTGAGCGAAGTCTTGAACGCCGTTTCAGGTATGAGTGGCAACGCGTTAAACTTAGTTATGGCATACAGTTGGTGGAAGGAGTGGAGGTGACGCATGAGGCACTGGCAGACCGGAAAGCGGCTGCCACGAACCTTCTGGATCTCACCCCCTCCGAAACGGTGAATCTGATCCGGGATTTCGCGGTTGAACATGGCGAGCGAGCATTTCGCGCAACGCAGGTGATGCAGCATTTGTGGCGCATGCCGCGCGCCGGCTTCGCGGAGATGCATGAGCTGCCCGCAAGTTTTCGCGCCCTGCTCGCCGAGCACTTCAGCATTCCGCGCCTCGGGCTCGCTGCGCGCCAGCTGTCCACCGATGGAACGGAGAAGTTTCTCTTCCGTCTCGAGGACGGCGAACACATCGAGACAGTCGCGATTCCGGACGGTGCCCGGTTGACGCTGTGCATTTCCTCACAGGCAGGATGCGCGCTTCAATGCTCCTTCTGCGCCACGGGAGCGATGGGATTCTCGCGCAACCTCAAGCCGTTCGAGATCGCCGGCCAGATTCGCGAAGTGATGCTGCTTACAGAGCGAAAGCCGACAAACGTCGTGTTCATGGGAATGGGCGAGCCGCTGATGAACTGGAAGGCAGTCGATCCCGCGCTCACGATTATCAACGATGAAGCAGGGATCGGCATCGGCGCGCGTCACATCACCGTCTCGACCGTGGGAGTACTTCCGGGAATCGTCGCGCTGTCGCAACGCCGGGAGCAGTTCCGTCTCGCTCTTTCCATTCATGCGCCGACGGACGAGCTCCGCCGAAAGCTCATGCCGATCAACTTGAAGTATCCGCTTGCCGATGTGATCGATGCCGCGAGCGCATTCGATCGGCGTGTGACGTTCGAGTACGTGATGCTCGGTGGCGTGAATGATTCGCTGGATCAGGCGCGGCAGCTGGCGGAGCTCGCGCGACGCTGCAAGGCGTTCGTGAACCTCATTCCGCTCCATCCAGGCGGCGCGGGGAATTTCACTCCGACAACTCCCCATGGGATCGCGGTTTTTGCGCGCGCAATACGCGGCAAAGGCGTCGAGGTCGCAATCAGGAAGAGCCGTGGCATGGACATCGCCGCGGCTTGCGGTCAGCTACGGGTAGAAAGGCTCGGCTGGCGGCTGCCAGCTCGCTCCGACAAGCACGGTGGCATCCACGTAGCGTGAGCTGTCGGGCCGGCTCGTGACGCTCGCGCCCATTGCATTGGCGATCAGTCGCGCCCACCCCGGGTGGTTCGAGCGATCGATCACCAGCGTCGTCTCCCTCTGCTCACGCGCCGTACCGATGGCGACGACGTCGAACCCCCGATCACGCAGGAATAGTGTCGCGCGTCGCGCGAGACCCTTGGTCGTTGTCGCGTTCAGAACTTCCACCTTTATGCGTGTGTTGGGGGGCGCCTTTGCATCGACGGGCGCATCGCGCTGCGCGGCGGCGGCGGACCTCGCGCGCTCGTAACGAGTCCAGCCGTAGTAGCCGGCGCCTCCGACAATCACCGCGAGAAGGATCCACCTTCCAACCTTCACCGCAAACTATTCCAAAGCGCGATTGTCTCGGGAAAGATGTGATTGCCCTCACGCACCGACCAGTCGAGTCGAAACCGCACCACCTGGCGGAAGACCTGGTCGAACGAGTGGGGGACCTGGGCCGCGAGAAAGAAACGGTCCTCATGAAGGAATTTGCGGCCGGGCTCGAGGTAATCCGCCATGTACAGCGCCCGACCGGTTCGTCCCCAGTCCGGCGAGCCGACGGTGTGATAACGAATGGCGTCGAGCACGTCGCGTCTTTTCTCGCCATCAGCCTCGAGCCGAATTGCCGCCGCAGGCCCGTGAAGAAGCCCGGCGGGTGAAGTCGTGTCGCCGGTGATTTCACGGAGCTCGTCCTCCGGCGAATCGCGAAGTGCATCGTGCCAAACCCCGGCGTCGAGCCATGCACGCGCCTCATCGGCGGGAAGGCGCATCGCCGCTCCCCACGCGCGCAGAAGCGAGCATACACGCTCGATGTGCGACAGTCGTTTCTGGCCGACACACGCCCATACCGGCAGTCCATTGGCGTCAGTCCTGATCATTCTCGCCCAGGATGATGTTGTCGATGAGTCGAGTCGGGCCGAGACGGGCCGCAACAATCGCTGCGGATCCCCGCTCGGCGCGGCGCTCCGGCTCGAGCGTCATGCGATTCACAACCGCGAGGTAATCGATGCTCGCGCCGGGAACATCGGCAAACTGTTGTCGGCCGATGTGTTCGAGGCATCTTCCGTCACGCTCACCGGCGTCAAATGCGGCAGCGACAGATCGCAACGCCCGAATCAGTACGAGCGCGTCTCCGCGCTCGGACTTGGTGAGGTAAGCGTTCCGGCTCGAGAGTGCAAGTCCGTCTGTCTCGCGGATCGTCGGTGCCACCACAATCGTCAAATCAAAATCGAGATCGCGCACCATTGCCTCAACAAGGGATGCCTGCTGCAGATCCTTTCGGCCGAAAATCGCGACGTCGGGTTGAACGATGTTGAAGAGCTTCGCGACAACCATGAGCACCCCGTTGAAATGACCGGGCCTCGCTGCTCCCTCCCACACCTCGCCGCGCGGACCGGCGCTGACCGTCGTCACGCGCCCCTCGCGGTACATCTCATTGGGGGATGGCGTGAATAGAATGTCCACGCCAACCTCCGAGGCGAGGCGCGCATCTTCCTCCAGCGGACGTGGATATCGTTTGAAATCCTCGGTCGGGCCGAACTGGAGCGGGTTGACGAAGATGCTCATCACGACGGCGTCGCTCTCACGACGCGCCCGATCCACCAGGCTCAGATGGCCCCGGTGAAGAGCGCCCATTGTCGGGACAAGTCCGATGCGGGCACCTTCCGCTCGCGCTTTCGCAATCGCCGCACGGGCCTCGCCGATGCTCGATACGCGCTGGGCGCTAATTGCTATGCTCGGCATCCGGATAGGCCCGGGAACGGACTTCCTCAGCAAACTTCGACACTGCCTCGCGCGACGTCTCAGCAAGGTTGGCGTAGCGCTTGAGAAACTTCGGCTCGAATCCGTCGTTCAAGCCGAGCAAATCGGGAAGCACGAGCACCTGCCCATCGCAGTGCGGGCCCGCGCCGATGCCGATTGTCGGGATGCTCACCGCGGCGGTGATCCGTGCAGCGACGTCAGAGGGCAGAAGCTCCAGAACAACCGCGAACGCGCCGGCCTGCTCGAGCGCAGACGCTTCACTTACCAGCCGGTCGGCATCACCCTGTTCCCTGCCCTGAATCCGCATGCCGAGAGCCCGGACCGACTGCGGCGTAAAGCCAAGGTGCGCCATCACGGGAATGCCGGTCCGCGTCAGCGCCGCGACTGTCTTTACCATTTCAGGACTTCCGCCTTCCATCTTCACGGCGTCGGCCCCCGTCTCCTGCATGACCCGTCCGGCATTGAGAATTGCGCGCTCGACGCTCGCCTGGTAGGCGAGAAACGGAAGGTCCACCACCAGCAGCGCGCGCTTTATTCCTCGTCGCACGGCCGCGCCGTGGTAAATCATCTGATCCAGCTTCACAGGGAGCGTCGAATCGAATCCAGCGACGACGTTGCCCACCGAGTCTCCGACAAGGACGATGTCTACGCCCGCCTCATCGACCACGCGAGCGAAAAGCACGTCATATGCTGTCACGACGACGAGCTTCTGCCCTTCGCGCTTCAGGCGGGCTATCTCGCGAAGCGTAATACGCTTCGCTGACGATGTCGGATTGTCAGACATGCAGAGCAACCTTCAGCTCGTCGAGCTCGCGCTGCCAGAAGTCGCGATTGGGGAGCTCCGGGTGCGGTACCGTCAGCGCCTCGTCCGAGAGCTCTTTTCCCTCGATCACCACGATATCCAGATCGAGCGTGCGGGGAGCCCAGCGCATCGATCTCACACGTCCCGCTGCGCGCTCGATCCGCTGCAGAGCCGAAAGAAAGGTGCGTGGCGAAAGCATCGTTTCGACGGCCACCATCTGGTTCAGATATCGCGCCTGAGGAACAGGGCCGATGGGATCGGTCTCTTCTATAGTACTCTCTGCAACTATTCGAGCGCCGCGGATTGCGGCTATCGCGGCACGCGCCCTCGTCAGAGTCGCTTCGCGATCGCCGAGGTTTGACCCGAGCGCAACGTACACG
>JALYJX010000031.1 GCA_030775065.1 Gemmatimonadota bacterium
GAGATGTGTCTTCCCTGAAGGACTGCCTGTCGGCGGCCGCAACAAATCCTGAGCAGGCGCGCCGCAAGGGCGCTCTTGCTCTCAACCTCGCGCGCCGGATGAGCTGGGCACGGAGCGCGGCGATGACTGGCCGCCTCATCGCGCGCACCGGTGAGCGGCCTGCCGGCGGACAGCCCATCGCGGTGACATCGACGATGCACGGCTCATGAGACCTCTCCGCATCGCCACGGTCTACAAGCGTGACGATTTCTCACGCTTCGCGCCTGCGAAGATGAGCACCATACGCTGGCTGCGGATGTCCGAAGGCCTGGCCGCGTTAGGTCATCGAGTGGACATGATCATGAACGGCAACGGGCTCGGACACGCGGCGACGCCGAATCTGCGCTCCGTTGCCTTCGCAGATGTCGACTGGAACCGCTACGACGTGATCAAGACGCTCTTCCACTCCGGGTTCGAATCGCTCTGCAAAGAGGGCGGCGGCAATCACCCTTTTATCATCAGCAAGCTTGGGTCGGTAGTCGGGAATCACGACGACACCGACGGAGTCTACTTTTTCAACCGCGAGCGAGAAGACCTCTACAGAATTCAGGAGCAGATCCGCGAGCGTAGCCGGTACGTCTCGCTCCTGACGACAGCCAGCCGTCGATTGTGGGAGGACCTCTTTGGCAGCACCGGCAATCTTCTGCATGTCCCGACCGGTGTCGATCGCGAAGTACCAGCCGCTAATGACAATCCCTACGAGCGGTTCCGCGAACCGATTGCCGTATATGCCGGGAATATCTACGGAGAAACGCAGCCGGAAATGAACATGTTGTGGCAGGATCGCCTGAACCGATTGGGCAGCCTGCTGCGGCAAAAAGGAATCCGACTATGCTTCGTTGGGACGGGACGTGTGGATCGGCTCGATCGCACGGCCGTCACGGTGATGAACGAAGTCGACAACAGAGAAGTCTGGGACTATAAGCGTTTCGCGAGCGTCGGCCTGGTACTCGCGCAGGGACAGACGCAGCATAACGAGAGCAGCAAGCTGTACTACTATCTTCGCGCGGGACTGCCAGTGGTAAGTGAAGCGCCGGTCCCCAATAACTTCCTGATCCACGCGACGGGGATGGGTCATGTCGCGGACTACGATGACGACCAGACACTCGTGGATATGGTTGAGAGCGCCATCCACCGGGAGTGGCCCAGGAGCGAGGGTATCCAGTATGTCGTCACGCACCATAGCTGGGACCAGCGCGTGGCAACCTACGACGAAGTAATACGAGCGGGTCTCGCGGCCGAGACCGGATGACTGCGCCGGAACGATCCCTTGTAGCCGTCGAGCCGCGGGTGACGATCGTGCGCCCAACGAAGGGCGCCGGCCCTGCGGGTCTTCAGGAGCTGTGGGAGTTTCGGGAGCTTCTGTACTACCTGGTCTGGCGCAGCATCAAAGTTCGATACAAGCAGACTTTGCTCGGCGCCTCGTGGGCTGTGCTTCAGCCGCTGCTGACCATGCTGGTGCTGAGCATCTTCCTCGGTCGATTGGCGCGCGTGCCGTCCAGCGGCATCCCGTATCCGCTGTTTGCCTACGCGGGACTGGTCGTCTGGACTTTTTTCACAAGCGCGCTGTCGCAGTCGACGCAGAGTCTCGTGGAGCAGCAGGTCATGATCACGCGAGTGTACTTCCCGCGGATTCTTCTGCCACTTTCGGGGGTGCTCGCGGCAACGGTCGACATGCTCCTCAGCCTTCCCGTGCTTATTGGATTGATGCTCTTCTATGGGTTCGCTCCGTCGGGCGCAGCGTGGAGCATTCCCCTTTTTCTTGTGCTCACCGCAGCGGCGGCGCTGGGAATCGGTCTGTGGCTCTCCGCTCTTAACGTGCGGTACCGCGACGTCCGCTACGCCATTCCCTTTCTCATCCAGCTCTGGTTTCTGAGCACGCCGGTGATGTATCCCAGCGGCCTGCTGCCGGAACCCTGGAGAGTTCTGTACGGCATCAATCCGATGGCGGGTGTGGTCGAAGGATTTCGCTGGGGGCTGCTGGGGACCGAGCTGCATGGCGGCCTGCTTCTCGTCTCCATCGCGATCATTCTTATAGCTCTTGTGGGTGGGTTCCACTACTTCCGCCGGATGGAAGCAACCTTCGCCGACGTGATTTGACATGAGCGCGATCGCGATTCGAGCAGAGGGTCTATCGAAGACCTACCCGCTGGGACAGCTCCAGCCCAACCTCTCACTCAAATCGGCAGTGGCGGACGCTGTATCGGCGCGTCTTCGGCCTGCTCGGGCAGCCATCACGAACACATTGGCGGCTGATCGATCGCCCGCCTCCACCGATGAGCTGGTACACGCGCTGCGGGACGTATCGATGGAGGTGCATCGCGGTGAAGTGCTTGGAATCGTCGGACGAAACGGTGCCGGCAAGAGCACGCTTCTCAAGATCCTCACACGAATCACCGCTCCGACGGAGGGGTGGGCCGAGATTCACGGCCGTGTCGGTGCATTGATTGGAGTGGGCACGGGATTCCATCCCGACCTGACCGGACGTGAGAATGTGTATCTGAACGGCGCTGTTCTCGGAATGAAGAAGGCCGAGATCGATCGTCGGTTCGATGAGATCGTATCGTTCGCCGAGATCGACCGGTTTCTCGACACGCCTGTGAAGCGATACTCGAGCGGCATGTACATGCGGCTGGCGTTTGCCGTAGCCGCGCACATGGAGCCGGAGATTTTGCTGGTCGACGAGGTGCTGGCAGTGGGTGACGCGGCGTTTCAGAGAAAGTGCCTGGGCAAAATGGAAGGTATCGCGAGGGAGAATCGAACGATTCTGTTCGTGAGTCATAACATGTCCGCTGTACAAAGCCTGTGTCACAGGGCCATCTGGCTCGACGAAGGGCGAATCGTGGCTCAGGGCGATACGCGTGACGTGGTCGGCCAGTATCTCCAGAAGGCCCTGGTTCCGCTGACGGAAAGCAGTTGGAATGAGCCTTCGGAGGCCCCGGGCAGCTATGGTGTTCGCCTGCGACGGGTCTGCATACGACCGATCGATGGGTCGCCGCGAGATCCCATCACGCTCGAGACGGCGTTCCTCATCGAGATCGAGTACTGGAACCTGCACGCGGGCGCACACTTTCATCTCGAGCTCAACGTCATCAGCCAGGAAGGGGTTCTGATATTCAAGACCGCTGCATCGAAGCAGCCCGAGGTTGCCAATGGCCCGCTTCCCGTCGGGCTATTTCGTGATGTCTGCCAGGTGCCGGCTCATCTCCTGAATGCCGGCGTTCACCGGATCGAGCTGCTGGTCGCCCGCGATCACGTGAACATCGAATTCCGCAAGGAAGACATCGTCGTGTTCGAAGTGCTGGAGAGCGAAACACCGAGACCGTGGGAGGGGAATTGGCGCGGAGCGGTGCGCCCGGTGCTGGCATGGAGCACAGAGCAGGTGATGGATGGACGGATTCCGTGACGCGAATCGCGTTCGGCTGCTTCGAAGTGCCGGGATGGGGTGGGCTTACCACTGCGACTTACCGCCTCTTCGAGACGATGCTCGCAGACGGACTCGACGTCCACTACGTGAATCTGATACTCGAGGAAGAACTCCCGCGGTTCCAGAGGATGCTAGGCGTGAACAGCGAAAATCCGCGCGAGCTGCCCAACGTGCACTCCTGTTACCTGCGTGCCGCATTGCACGAGCCTCATCCCGAGATCGCCTCGCTGATCGACGACGTGTCGCCTGACCGGATGGTGGGCGTGGGTGACATCGCATCTTTGCTCATGAAGCGAGCGAGCCCGGATCGGGAGCTGGTCTTCCTCACCTCCGGGTGCATGCAAGTGAACAGGGTCGTTCCATTCACAGAGCAATGGGCCGCAATGAACGGGTCAGCGCGGCCCGCGACTCCAGACTGGAAAGAACTGGAAGCGGTGGGGATGTCTGATCTCGTTCTCACGCATTCGCCGATCATACAGGATCTCTTCCGGCGGTTCTATCCGGATCAGGCGCGTAAAATCCACCCTGCGGTCTTCTGGTTTGCCGAGTGGATCCGTCAGGATGCCGTGGAGCATTCGGCCCTGGCGCTGCCGTTCGAGAAAAGGGGCATCGATGCGCTCTTCATCGCGAGCAGCTGGACCAGGCTCGAAAAGAATTACGCGTTGGTGGCGGACATCGTGTCGCGGCTTCCCGGGTTATCCAATCACGTGGTGGGAGAATTCGCCGAGCCGATTCCATCGGCGACGCACCACGGGTTCGTGGGGACGCGTGCTGATCTCTTCCGCCTCATGGGACGAGCCAGAACCGTCGTGTGTCCGTCCTCGTTCGACGCGGCACCGGGCGTCCTGTTCGAGGGCTCGGCGATGGGGTGCAACGTTGTCACGTCGAAAAACTGCGGCAACTGGGATCTCTGCAACGACCGGCTCCTCGTCAGGGAGTACACAGCGGACGCATTCGCCGAAGCGATCCGGCGCGCGCGTGCGGCAAAACTGCCGGACAACATGGATTACTTCCTCGCGCGCGGCTCGTACCGGTCGCTCAAAGATGTTCTCTTGCAGCACGACGTCCGATTCACTGCGTGGGCGCCCTAAAACGGACGTATTCCTCTACGGCGACACCCCGGAACGCCTGCTTATTCGAAAGGTGGTAGCGCTCGTTCAACGACGATCGGAGCTTCTCGAGTTCGGTGCGACGACCTGTGGAGTCTGATGCCCTGATGGCGAACCAGACCCGCTGCCCGCTGGAGAGCGGGTCCCGCCCGAGATTCCTTGGCCCGCCGATGCCTCGCTGGCGGACATAGTAGTCGAACGGCCCGCGCGCGTAATACGGGAAGAAGATGATGCCGTCGTCGGAGCGCTGGTCGCCGAGCACCGCGTGGGTCGCGTCGCGCCAATTCTCATTCGACTCGCGGTTGTAGAGGGTGGCCAAACGCGTCGCGGATAACACAGCGAGAAGCCCGACCACGAGACCGCCGGCGATGGGGGGGCGAAGTCGCGCGATCCCCGCTGCGCCGAAGAGGACGAGCGCGGGGACGCAGATGATGAGGTAGTAGGTAAGGAACATCGGCTTCACCATTGAGACGGCAAAGCTCAACACCACGGGAACAAGGAGCCACGCAGCCACGAACCCGTAGCGCCAACCCAGGCGATTGCGAAACCCGGACACGGTCGCAACGCTGCCGAGTGCGAGCAGCGAGAGAAGCAGGAGCCGGCTTCCGCCGGCGAAGTCGACGAAAACAGGCCCGACGTTGCGCAGTGTGGGCCGAGATATCCAGTTGATCCCGGCAATCGCGTGGCCGCTGTAGGCGAAATACGTCACAGGAGCACAGAGGACGGAAATCGCCACGGCCATCCCCAACCAGTCTCGCGTCAGCCCGCCCCGACCTCTGATCGCCAAGAACGCGATCGCGTGAGCGGCCAGCACATATGCGGCGAAGTAGTGCGCGTGAAAGGCCAGCACGCTCGTAAGCACATAACCCACCCGGTTCCGGCTTGAGGGTCGCTCGAGCTCGAGACAGAAGAAGTAGGAAGAGAGAGTCACGAGCAGAACGAGGAGCGCGTAAGAGCGCGCTGTCTGCGCGAACTGGACGACCAACGCGTTAAGCGCCAGCAGGAGACCGGCGGCAAGACCCGCCGTCCGTCCAAACAAGTTGGCTGCGAGCAGGTAGATCACCGGCACAGCGAGCGCGGCAAAGATCGCCGAAAGGCTTCGCGCGGCTGCCTCGCTCTCACCGAAGACTCTCACCCAAAAGCTCAGCAAGACGTAGTAGAGACCCATATTGGAACCGCGGCCGGTGATTACATGGAACAGCTCGCGCAAGCTGCCGTGCGCGATCCTCATGCTCACTGCCTCGTCGAGCCCAATGCTGGTCACTCCGATCCGGACGAAATTCGCGACGAGAGCGAGGAGCAGCAGCGCGCCGGCATCGCGACTGGACGCTCGGAACACCCAGAAGCCTGCTGGAATTGACGGAATCACGAGGTCGGGTAAGTCTCTTTCCACCCGCGCCGCGCTTCGTGACCGATTAGCTCCTTCAGCCACTTGTCCGCGCGATTCCTGTAGAGGCATTGTCGCAGGTAAGAAGACTTTGCGCGCGCCAGCATCGCCTTCATCTCGCCGCGCGATGCTCCGTGCTTGCGCAGGATCCGTCTGATCTCCTTGAGGTGGACGCTGAGCGGCAAATGCGTAGTCAAGCGTTCGGCGTCCCGGTGGTCGCGGTAGAGATAAAGTGCCTCGGGGATTGCGTGGAATCGCGCGCCGTGTTCGGCCATTGTCCACGGAAAATCGTAGTCGTCCGGGCCTACGTTGTTGAGCGATTCATCCATGCCGCCGAAAGAGAGCGCGAGCTCTCGTCTCCAGCAGAGGAGATGCTTCACCGGCGACGCCAGCATGAAGTCCTTCATTTCGAACGTTTCGCGGCTGGGATAGACACCGCTGATCGGCCGTTCGTTCTCATCTATGATCACTCGTGAGGAATGGAAGAAGTCGGCGTCGGGATATAGGCGGATGCGGGACGCGAGAACCTCAGTGGCATTCGGCGCCCACATGTCGTCGGCAAGCAGTATGGCGGCGAACGGGGTTTCCGCCTGTCGCATTCCCGTATTCAGGGCACCGGAGAGCTTTCGTCCCTCGTTCACGATGAGCCGGCAGCGTGCGTCGGCAAGCTCGTCCTCGAGGAGATGCTCGAACCTGGCGCGGTCTTCCGGTTCGACAATGATGAGCAACCGCCAGTCGGGACAGCTTTGGGCAGTCAGCGAGTGCAGAGCCTTGAACAGGAAGGCTCGCTCATAATTCCTGAGCGGCATGAGTACCGTGATCAGTGCACCGTGCGGCGCAGTCGCGTACGTCAATCGATCGCCTGCTGAGCCGCCGGCGCCGCGTTCAACGAGAGCGCGTTACGCAGGAAGACTTCGTCTGCCACCTGATTCATTGTTACCAATTTTCCCAAGCGGCGAATCTTCTCGAGGAACTCAGCGTAGCGGGGAAGCCAGAATTCGCCGTAGCAGTCGTGAAGCCCGAACGCTACAAACTGATTGTTCTCGATGGTCGCGATTGCTTGTGCTTCCCAGGCGTCATAGGCCTGACCATGGCGGTACATCGGGAAATCGTCGAAGTGAATCGGGATCTTCACGATCCTGTTCTGGAGGCGCGGTTCGTCGAAGCCGAGCGAGTGGGTTGAGCTTGCCAGCCACTCGAAATTGTGAAAGCACAGATTCACATCGGTCAATTCCGCGGTGATTCGCGATTGCGGCGTGCGGTATCCCTTGAGTCGATAGTCAACTGTACGGCAGCGACCCAGCTGATCTTCCGTCGGGGCCGTGCCATTCGACGAGCCGATGCGGTGATCATAGGAATGAAACGCCAGGCAATGACCATCCTCCTCGATGCGGCCGCGTAATTCAGGAACGAGCTTGCCGACGACTGAGTACGTAGCTCTGACGTCAAGTTGTCGTTCGATCGAGATCATTCGGTCCAGATTGTCGACAGCGATCGCATCCGCCCGAGTGGCAAAGTCCGGATCACTGTCTGTGTGCCCGATCCCCTTCTCGACGTCATGGCAGACACATATCTTCTTCTCGTCTGCGATGTCTTCTTCGCCCGGCTCCGGAACGACGAGGCGATTCGTGTTGCGGCTCACGTCGATCGACCACCAGGGTGGAGAGCTCTTCACCTCGAACAGCTCGTTCACGTTCCGATCATAGACGCGACGAAACATCTCCGGCACGACGTTGCGGTCGGGATCGGTGTGTCGCAGCGCCCAATCGGAATTAGCGATGTATATGCGCTCCATTCGCATGCCGGCAGCGAAGTTGAGGATTCCGTTCAGTAGCATATGGTTCCAGCCCTTGAACCGATTCTCGACCCGCGTCTTGAGCGATCGGCGGCGCGATATGCGCTGGACGACATCCGAGATGTGCACCATCGTGAACAGCTCGTTGCCCCGCACCACGAGATTGGCGGTTGCGATCTGTCCGGGCCGGCCGAACTGCTGCTGATGCCAGATGATATCATTGTCGAAGAACAAGTCGCTCGGGAACTGCCCGGCGAGCGAAGGCGCGGCATGGAGGACGAGCTCCCACAACTGGTAGGGACTCACTTCGCCGCACATCCACCGTGCGATCTTGAAGCCGTCAGGGCCGCATTTGGGAAGGTAGCGGACGATGTGAGGAAAGAACCACCGCTGCCGGTATCCCTTCCGGACGAATTCGTCGCATCGGTCCGGGGTGATGATGCCGAAGCTTCGTTTCACTGATACGCAGGAATGTGCGGCGTACTCGGTTGGATTGACCCGGCACTGATCGCCCGCGAGGCGGCGATCAGCATGGCGGAGCCAGCTCTATCGGTTCTTCGCGGCCGGGGGCCCGACGATCAGCGCCTCGAGTGGGGACCAGGCTGGATACTCGGCCACACGCGTCTCGCCATCATCGATCTTTCCCGACGATCCAGCCAACCCATGACAGACGGCCAAGGGCTCTGGCTCGTTTACAACGGCGAAATCTACAACTTTCGCGAGTTGCGGGCGGAGCTCGAACTCAAGGGCTGCCGGTTCGCTTCGGACGGTGACGCTGAGGTTCTGCTGCAAGCGCTGCGACATTGGGGACTCGCGTGCCTGGAACGTCTGCGCGGCATGTTTGCCTTCGCCCTTGTCGACCTGGAGCGACGGGAGCTCATACTCGCACGGGATCGATACGGCGTGAAGCCGCTCGCCTACGAAATCCGGGATGCGGGAATCCGCTTCGCATCCGATCTCCGTGCGCTTCGTTCGCTGCCGAACGCGAGCCGGGAGATCGATTCGGAGTCAGCGTATCTCTACATGGCGTTAGGGTACATCCCCGCCCCGCACACCATTCATCAGAACGTCCGCAAGGTGAAGCCCGGACATTATGTCCGCGTGCGCTGGTCCGACGGCGGAGTCGACGACGTTCGAGAGCTACCCTACTGGAGCATACGCGCGTTGCACGACAACGGTGATGGCGCCGGCTCAGTCAACGGAGACCTGACCAGCGAATTCGAGCGACGCGTTTTCGACGCCGTTCGCTGCCGCCTCATCAGCGATGTGCCGGTGGGAACACTGCTGTCGGGCGGAATCGATTCAACGCTGGTGACCAGCTTCAGCAGAGAGCTGTCGGGTTTTCCGCTGCCGGCATTCACAATGGGGTTCGACGACCCTGGTTTCGATGAGGCCCCATTCGCCAGAGCGATCGCGAAGGAGCTGGGAGGCAGTCATCACGAATTTCGGATCACCGACTCCGACATCGATGACGTGTGGAACCGGATGTGGACCGCGTACGACGAGCCGTTCGCCGATAGCTCCGCGATTCCCACAGTGATGTTGTCACGCGGCGTGGCATCCAGCGTCAAAGTTGCGTTGACCGGAGATGGCGGCGATGAGGTCGGTTGCGGCTATGAGTGGCATCAGGCGCTGAATCGTCTCGATCCTCTGGGGACAGTGTGGCGGGAAGGCCTGACCGATTCGCGCGAGGAGCGGATGGCCCGTTTTCGCAAATGGCACCGCATTCCTGAACGACGCACCATTGATCGCGCGGGACTATGGAGTGCACTGCGCACGGGTCTTTCCGACGAGATGCTGGGCGTACTGCCTTTGGCTGATCCGCTCGCGCATAAGCCGTTGAGCGAGTATTTCCGGGAGTGGTCGCGCGACCTGGCGCAGGTCGAGGACTGCTTCACGTGGGCCGGTCAGATGGACCTTCTCACCTACGTGCCGGACGACCTCATGGTCAAGGCCGATCGCGCGAGCATGAGCGCGGGCCTCGAGATGCGTGAACCTTTACTGGACCATCAGCTCACGGCCTGGCTGCTTCAAACGCCAGTAGCTGCCCGTTACGATCGCGAGCTGAGTATCACGAAGGTCTTGCCACGGCGAGCACTTGTGAGCAGGATATCGTCGAACCTGCTGGACAGGCAGAAGCAGGGTTTCACGCCGCCGCTCGCCAAATGGCTCGCCGGACCTCTCGCCGAGCCTATGGCAGAAGCGCTGGAGCGACTGGGCGACGGCCGGCTCGAACCGATAGTAATGCCTCACGGGTGTACGAGCTGGCGCGACTGCGACCCCGCGCTCCGTGACGAAAACAACGACTTCCTCTGGCGCATCATCTGCTTCTCGGAATGGAGCAGGCACGCGGGCGACTCATGACGGACAGCGATCTCATTACGGACACCGAATTCGCGAAGCTGCGTGTGGTGCTGGCGCCACAGAGCGCGGATTCGTGGCAACGCGTTCCGTGGCACATCTCCCTGGCGCAGGCGGTTCGGGTGGCGGCCCGGGAGAACAAGTTGCTCGCCATGATCGTCAGGAGCGGCCACCCATTGGGGTGTACGTGCAACAACGGACTGGTCGACCGCGCGCTGATCACCCAAAACCCCGAGATCGCCGCTCTCCTCTCGACGAAGTACATACCGGTCGCCATCGATCAGCACATCCATCGCCGGTTGAATGGTGCGGAAGGCCGGCTGTTCACCGAGCTCGTAACGCGCGCCGGACGGTTTCTTGACGTGACGGCGCAGGGGGTCTATGTCTTTACGAGCACGGGGGAACTGCTGGCCTTCAGGCACACGCATGACCCTCTCGTCGTGAAGCAGATGCTCATTTCTGTCCTGGAGCGCGCTGAATCGGAGCCTTCGGCTTCCGGATGGAGCGAGCTGGGTGAGGACGCTCATTTCATGTTGAAAGCTCCGGCGGGAGTCGTTGTGCTGGACGTGGTATCGAAAGTTCTTGGCGGTTATGGCGAACCGTCGGGTCCTCGCGAGCGAATCTTGCAATCCTCGCATGGGCGCGACCACTTCTGGATTCGCCAGGACGAGGTGGCAAGCCTCTCGGAGGGCATCGTGCCTGACAGTCTGCTGAGCCGGATGGCGCGCTTCCACCTTGTGGACAACACGCGCGGCGAGCCGCCCATGTGGCGGGCCGATCAGATTCGCAGCGCCAACGCGGTGTTGCGCGACGGACGGCTTGTCGGCTCGGTCCGGCTCGAGACAACGCGCCTGCGCCGCGGATATGCGGCGTCGCTCTTCGGCCTGGTGGACGTGGAAGGGGGTGTGGTGACGAAATTCGACGTCGTGGCGCGCGGCCTCGCCTGGGGGCGCGGTTATTACAACAGCGGCGCCCCGCGTGGCAGATATCCTCTGGCTGTCCGTTTCACCCTGGCGCAAGGCATGTGGCCATTCGACGCCGTCCCGCCAGGAGCAGCGCGGACGAGGACTAGCGAATATCTTGGCGTCGCAATGGGCTCGGGGTCCGGGAATTGAGCACCGACGTACTCACCAATAAGCAAGCCATTCTCGACGAATGCGCGAAGGCGTCGTTGCGCGTCGATCACCTTCCGTACTACTACGAAGTTCATCTCGCCATGCCGTGCAACGAGAAGTGCATCATGTGTGTCCCGGACGGCAAGCACAAGCGGGACCAGATCTCTCTCGAGGAGTTCACAGCCTTCTTCGATCAGATCAAACCGGTTGCTGAACACCTCACCCTGATCGGCGGCGAAACGTTCATGTATCCGTGGTTCAACGAGGTGCTGGATCTGCTCGCGCAGCATCCCATCACGGTCACGATCATCACCAACGCCACCATGCTCACCGAGAAGATCTCGCCGCGTTTGCTCGCACTCCATGCGCTGGAGTTGAAGTGTTCCGTCGACGCGGCCACCCGGGAGACGTACTTCCGCATTCGCGGCCGCGACGTCTTCGACAAGGTCATCGCGAACGTGACGCGCTTCTCCCAGCAGACGCGGGAAATGCCCAACATCCGGCGTATCCTCGTCTATGTCGTCATGCGCGAAAATCTGGGGGAGGTGCTTCCGTTCGTGGACCTCGCGCGACGCCTGGATGTGCATCGAGTGTATTTCCAGCCGGTGAAGCACGTTCGAACGTGGAAGGTGACGAACGGCACCGGATGGTTGTTCGACGGCAGCCTGCAGTCCTGCGAGTCATTCAGGGAGGAGTACAACGACGTGATGCTGCAGGCGCGGGAAAAATGCGCACTTCTGGGCCTTGGTCATGACATCACACTCCTCTGAGCCCGAAGCGCGGTATTTCTGCACCGAGCCCTGGGTCGGTATGTTCACCATCCAGACGAATCAGGATGTGACATTCTGCCCGTGCTTCCTGAAGATGAAGATCGGAAATCTGAAAGAGTCTTCGATTCAGGAAGTCTGGAATGCGGAGCCGCTCGTGCAGCTTCGTCGTTCGTTCAGTGAAGGGGTGCTGCCGGAGCCGTGCAGGGGGCAGTTATGCCCCGTGGCTGTCGGAGCGGACGACGAATAGCTGAGTAAGCCGAGCACTGGAATGCCGATTGTCGACGCGGCCCAGTAGTGGATTCTTCAAGTCAGTAGATGAATCGCCAGCGATGCCACACGGTTGCACACCGTCCTTGACGCGCGCGTGACGATGGAACGAATAGCCCAGACGAACCTCCAGCTTTACAATCAGCTTCGACTTGAGGGACGCTCGCCTGACGACCTTGCGCTGATACGCCGGTGCTACGAGCTCAGCGTGACGTTGTATTCAGGAGCGTTTCAGGCTGATGGCAAGCCCTTTGTCGCGCACACGACCGGCGTTGCGAGTATCATGGGGCAGCTTGGCGTTTCGTCTGTTGTCGTTGGGGCGGCATGCATTCACAACGTCTACGGCAATGGTAATTTCGGTGATGGTCAGTCGGAAATCGCATCACTGCGGCGAAGACGCGTCGTAGGAAATGCCGTTGGTGACGAGGTCGAGGCGTGTGTATATCGGTTCAGATCACTCCGCCTGAATTCCAAATCGATCGGCGAAATTGCGTCGCGACTCGACCAGCTCAACGGACGCGACAGGGATCTAGTGACCCTGGACCTGGCTGATCACCTGGAAAAGTACGTCGACTACGGAGTGCTATACTTCGGCGACGGCACCTGGGTCACAGACTTTGTCGAGAATCACGGGAAAGCATTGATCGAGATCGCTAACCGCCTCGGTCACCCGCAGCTTGCAATTGCCCTTGCGGATGCTTTCGATGAAACAGCGCGTCAGGCTATACCGCTTGAGCTGAAGCGCGACGAACGGCACAGAGCGATCGAGCTTGTTATGCCGCAATCCTGCATGCGCCGCCCTCACATCGCGGCGATCGAAAGGCTCAGCCAGATCAAGCGAAAGATCTTCACCGGTAAACGGATTCAGGCAGGCCGCCTATTCCGGTAGAGCCTCGAGCGTAGCGAGCCAATCGCCTTGCCGGTCGCTCTTCCCAGATTGAAAATGCGCCAATAGCGCGCGTCGTTCGGCGACGAAGGCCGGGCCTTTGCCGGTGAGGCGGCCGCGAAAGTCCGAACGAACGCCTCGTGCTTCCGGAGCAGGGGGATCGAATGGTATCCGTGGGCGTACCCCTCCGCGATCAAGCCCGCGAGGCTCTGCTCATTGCGATGATACACCACCGCCGCTGGCTCGTGCACGATCCGATATCCGGCTTCCACGATGCGATATGCCAGATCGCAATCCTCGCAGCGCAGAAGCTCCTCATTGAACGGTCCGACCTCCTCGATGACGGACTTCCGCGATGCCCAGTTCATCGTAATCGCATAGGGAGGCGAGTCGTACTCGATGGCCATCCGATGGTCGTGGATCCGTTCACCGAACTCCTCGACGGCGTTGCAGGGCTTCCTTGCCAGTATCGCTCCGCCGGCAATTCCCACCGCGTCATCGCGTAGCGGTTCGATGAGCCGGCTCAGCCAGTCGCGATGCACGACGCAATCCGCGTCGGTGAACGCAATGATATCTCCCGTCGCGTTCTTGAGGCCGCGATTCCGTGCGGCGGCAGGACCTCTCGTTGCCTCGTGCAGGATGGTGGCGCGGTCCCGGTAGCGGTCGAGGATCGTCGAGGTGCGATCGCTCGAGGCGTTGTCGATCAACAGCAGCTGGATGTCAATTCCGGGAATGGACTGGGCAAAAATCGATTCGACGCATTCTTCGATTGTGCGCTGGCCATTGTAGACCGGAACTATGATGGAGACCCGAGGCACGGTCAGGAGGCGAGCACTGTGTGCGACGGCCGCCAGCCCATGTGCCGGAAGAACCGCAAGTAACCCTCGAGGATGTCCACCGTATCCCAGTGCTCTTCGAAATATTTCCGGGGAGCGTACGACTCGCGGTGCGCGACGACATGTCGCATGACGTCGCCGAAGTCGTCTTCCGACGCGAGCTCTCCCGTAACGCCGGACACTACGAGGTGCTTGCCGCCGCGGATGTTCTCGTTGACGACGATTGGCAGGCCGGCTGCAACGCACTCCCACATCGCGGCTGGACTGGAGGTGGCATCGCCCGGGTAAACGGCGATCCGCGAGGCATTCAACAGATCCGGGATATCGACCTCGTTAAATCGAGTCGTCGTGATGCGGGTTCCAGCGAGGTCGAGCTCGGATGCATCGACGGGATGCAGGTGCCCGCTCAAACCGGACTCCCGGGCCGCGCGCAGCAGCAGGTCGTGGCGTTTCCCACTGTAGCAGGCCGCGAGGTAGATGAAATCCGATTTCTTTTCCGCGCCGGTTGGGTAGATCGTGTGCGTGTTCACGACGGGGACGTACATCATCGATCGCTCGTCGAAGAATTGCTCCGAGTCGACGAGATAACATTCCGCGCCCACGTTGCCCTTGCGGTCGCGCCCAAGCCGAAGTGCGGGGACGTGGACACGGAAAACCCGGTCCTCAACCAGATCCAGAATGGATTGCCCACCGGGACCATGATTGACGAACAGGTCTGGATAGCCATAGCGATCCAGATAGGCCTGCACGTCGCCGGCGTTGTGGAACATGACGCGCAGAATGCCGGTGCTGTGGTACGTGGTACCGCGTAACTCGGCGAAGTCCCAGAATTCCACCTCGTCCGCCAATCCCTGGTTCATCAGATGGCTGCCGAGCGCATACATGTGGAATCCCCAGTCGTGCGGCTGGTCGAACAGCGACGGAGGAGCGATGCGAGGAGGTCTTACGTGCGTCGCCCAGCTCGCCTCGTAGTCCAGGCTGGCGGTGTCAACGGGTTGCCCGAAGTTCGCGATAACGACTTTCATTGGCCCGGCTGTCGGCGTTTCATCAGAGTGAATGTTGCTGGAGCAGACGATCATACATGGCGACGCGCGTGTCCCACGTGTGGTTCTCCACCATGTAGTTCACGGCCGCGGCCCGATCCCACGTCGCACGCGCCGCCTCCTCGATGCGTCGCGCCATAGCTGGCATGTCGCCGCTGTCCACCACGAATCCGAGTCCGGCGCGGCGCACCACATCGTCGTTGGGGAAACCGGACTCGCTTACCACCGGGAGACCGGCTCTCAGATAGTGATAGATCTTGGTGCTCTCGTTGTTGTGCATGAATGAACCGGCGGACACCACGATTCCGACGTGCGCGTGGCCGAAGAAATTCCACGCCTGTTCGTGCGAAACGAAGCCAAGGTATGTCACGCACTCGGGATCGAGCCGGCTCACATCGCCGACGCCGATCATGTACAGCAGGCACCCACGACCGCGTAGAAGCTCACCGAGCTCGTTGAGCTTCGCCACCAGGACGTCGTTGGCTTCGCCCTGGTAATCGCAGGTGTACACATTGCCGGCGAACAGGACGCGCGTTTGCGGGCCGGGAGGGAAGGGATCGTCTCCAAGTGCCGGGATGTCGCGGTCCGCTGCGCCGGGAACGAGCAAGATGTTCGGTTTCGGACCGAACAGTTCCATCCAGAGCTCCCTGGCGCCTTCGCTCAAGACGGTGACATAACGGCTGCAAGCGTTGATCCGTTCCTGTATCGCATAGAGTTCCTCGCGATACGCCCCGTAGAAGTAGATGCCTTCCCGGTCTCGTGCATCCACGACCGACCCGAGCTTCGAGATGATAAATGGATGCGCGGCGCCACCGTATGCCTCGAGGGTTTGAAAGCCGAGATCGAAAAGCGTTTTCACGACGTCATAGTCCGACCAGCGGACATCACGCAGCGGAACGGTGCGCAATCGCAAACCGTTTTCGGCGGCGGCTCGCTCCATGTCGGGTGGGAACGTCTCGTTGGTGGCGATGTCGACCGAGTGACCGCAGCGGGCAAGTGCCTCGGAAATCTTCAGCCAGCGGATTGCGCCCATCTCGACTGGTTGAAAGATCCCCCAGGAATCCCGGTAGACCGTTACGATCCTTGCCATGACATCTGCATTGACGGCTCTGGCGACGATCCGGGAATTTTCGCGGGTGTCGCGCCGAAAAGTTGGAGCCGGGCCAATACGTTCTGGTCGGCGTCGAAGCGACTCTCAATCCGATGTCGGGCGTTTTCGCCGAGCATCGTGGCCAGCTCGCGGTCACGTGCGAGCCGTTCGATTTCGTCGGCAAGGGCGACCGCGTCCTCCGGAGGTACCAGCATCCCGCTCGTTCCGTGCTCCACGATCTCCACCACACCTGTTACCGGAGTGGAGACCACCGGAAGCTTCATCGCCATTGCTTCGATGACCGCGTTGGGCGTGACGTCTCTCCGGCCATCCCAGGCGACGACACAGGGGAGCACGAAGACGTCCGCCGTGCAGTAGGCCTCCATGACGGTCGCGAAGGGCTGCGCGCCCCGAAAG
>JALYJX010000032.1 GCA_030775065.1 Gemmatimonadota bacterium
CCCTGACACACCGCCGATACACCGCCGACACACCGCCGACACACCGCCGATACACAGTCACCTAGGTACTGGGTCTGGGTTAACTACACCTAGGTACGATGAACTGCCTGCAGAGAAGAAGGAGGAAGTGCAGGAGATCATCCGGCTCGTTAGCGACATCGTGCTGGCTGCCCGCGACGCTCATCCTCGTCAAAAGGAGATCTCCACCGATAACCGCGGCTCAAGGGAAGCCGTTGCAACGTTGCTGCTCGATTCCGGCATGTCGTTCGAAAGAGCCTGCCGGTACTATCGCGTTCAGGCGAATTGCTTCAAGCCAGAGAAGGCCGGAAACCGACCGCTCAAATCGCTCGGGATGAGTCACTTCAGCAAACGCATTCTAGAGCTTTACCAGGACGATGAAAGGGGAAGCGTCGCCAGCGAGCAGCTCGCAGATCCGCGCCTTACCCCGTTCGCCGTCGTCCCCGGGCTGAAGCGAAAACCCGGTCCAGCGTCGCCGTTGGCGGAAGCGATCGCGATCTCGCCCACGTCGAAAGACCCACCACCAACATGGCAGGAAGGCTTCCAAGAAGCGGAAACGGAGCTCGCGCAACGGACGCGACGCCGCGCGTGAGCCGAGCGATCGCATGGGAGCGAAGCTCGAGCGACTGGTAACCCCTCACGTTGCGCACGACTGGTGGAGGCGCAACGCCGGCGCTCGAGTACTCGCAACTGGACGCCAACATTGCCGGGCGTGCGGTGAGCTGATCGCAGCTGGTGAGCCATGCCGGCGATTCATCGTGCGGCTATGGCGGGAGTTTCCGGCGGGCAGGCTCTACATCCATTGGGACCCGTGCATCCCGGAACCCGAGACCGGTCAAATCGTGTAGTTTCGATTCGGTCACCGGAGAGGGCACCGGGAAAAATGGATACAGCTTGGGTTGGTGTAATAGGCGCGCTTGGTGGCGTCATCGTTGGAGCCATCGCCGAGGGATGGAGATCAGCAGCTACGTTTCGTAGAGAAAAAGCCTGGTCGCGAAACGACGAGAGGCGTCAGCGTCTCGAGCAGCTCTATGAAGCGCTTGACCAAGTAAGCGAGTCCTACGGCCACACGGTCGCGAGGCTAATGCTGTCGCTACACACCGGAAAACTCGAGGCAGGCATGGCACCTGACATTAAGGTTCCCTGGTCGCGCCTGAAAATGCTTGTGCACTTCTATTTCCCGGAGTTCTCTGGCTTGCTCGCGCGCGTTGAGGAAGCAGGCCTGCAAGGCGTCGGCGCAGCAGTGGGAAACGCATTCCAACAAATATCTGCCAACGAGAGAACGAGAACGGCAGTGGGTAATTCGCTGTTTGCAGCCACCGAGAAATTGGATGCTGCGCTGAACTTCATGCGCAGCGCGATCGTTGCGGAGTGCCAGAAACTCGATTCCTCAGCACGACGCGTCACGAAACGATAAGCGCCGCCTGCAAACCTTCTGTAGCGAACGGCGCGGCTCAACATAAACTGGAACTATGACAACCGCTCTTGCACTGGCGGCTGAGCGGAAGCCCAGTCGTTGGTGGTCTTGGCTCCGATCGCGACGGCTCAAATGCGCCGACGGCCACCACATCCCTTGGACGTTTCGCGTGCCTGAGCACGGCATGATTTCATGCAAGCAGTGGATTCAAGCTGAGCGCCGCGAATGCCACCGCTGGATTCTCATCGTGCATATCCGCGGCGGAGGTAACCTGGTTGTCGACGTCTCGCTCGAGGAGCTGCGAGATCTCGAGCAGCTGGCGACTCCAGCTGAGATGCTCGATTACCTGGAGATCTTTCAGGACGCGCCATCCCCCCCGGCAGGCAGTGACCCCCCCGGCATTCAGGGTCCTGGGACAGGTCTCCCACGAGGGCGACGATCGAGGTCGAGGGTTGTCTAGAGATAGAATTTTCCAAAGCCCATTTCCGTTTCCGCTCATTTCGTGGTCGCGTAGAGGGAAAATCATCGCCGCCAGCGGAAATCCCCCTCGGTCGCTGCGAAATTGTCTCGGCGCACCCGCGGAAAGCTGAACGGTTAATAACCTATTGCTTTCTCCGTTGCACCTTCCTACACTCGAATAAGACAGATCACCGTCACCGACAACTGAGACAGTCGCAGCAACTGCGGCGTTGGGCCCACCCGGGGCTCGGCGCCGCTTTTCTTTTTCCGTCACCAACCGGAGCCGCGCAACAAAATGAATCCCGCTTCCTTTTCCGAAACCACGTATAGTCCTGACCGGCTGATCGCTGGTCACCTCCCGATCGCCTCGAAGAAGGTCACCCTTCTATCGGGCGAGAACCGCACTCGCGGAGCAGTCCTTGGCAAGATCAGCGAGGGTGCTCAGTCGGTCGCGAGCGCGGCTGTTGCCGGCAATACCGGTGATGGAACAATCGGCACAGTCTCGGCCGATGCAAACGTTGCAGCTGGCGTTTACCGCGCTACGTGCATCGAGCCGGCGGCCAACGGTGGCACGTTCGAAGTCACCCGCCCGGACGGCGTGGTCGACGGCATTGCGCGCGTCGGCGTTGCCTATAATGGCAGCGTCAACTTCACCATCGCCGATGGAGCGGCCGACTTCATTGCCGGCGATTCTTTCACGGTGACGGTGAGCTACGCCGCCGGTGAGAAATACAAACTCTCCGCATCAGCTGCAGTTGACGGCTCGGAAACACCCGACGTGATCCTCGTCCAGGATTGCGACGCATCCGCCGGCGACGCGGAAGCGCTCGTCTACACGCGAGGCGACTTCAACTCGAACGCGCTCACGCTGGGCGCCGGGCACACCGTCGCGAGTATCCGTGAGGGACTCCGCGGCAAGGGCATCAACCTCGTCGGAAGTCAGGCAGCGTGAGAGAGCCGGCGACGAAAGCACTGCAGCTGCTACACTCGACGCATTGGGCCATCACACCCGAGGCGCTCGAGACGATGATGTCCGTCGCAGCTCGAGAGCATCCACTCACTCCGGATGCACTCGAGGCATTCCGCGGTGACGCGCTTCAGAATACTCGCCGCGCGACAGTTCGCGACGGCGTTGCGATGATCCCGGTCCGCGGTCCGCTTTTCCGGTACGCTGGGTTTTTTACCGAGGTGAGTGGTGCGACGTCCTACGCTACGATCGCAACTGATTTCACCGAGGCGCTCAGCAACGCACAGGTGAAATCGATCGTCCTGATGATCGATAGTCCTGGTGGTGAAGTGAACGGCATTGCCGAGCTCTCCTCGATGATCTTCGCCGCGCGCGGGCAGAAGCCGATCGCGGCCTACGTATCCGGGCAAGGTTGCTCAGCCGCTTATTGGCTCGCGAGCGCAGCTGACGAGATCGTTGTGAACGCAACGTCGGTGCTCGGATCGATCGGATGCCTGGTCACCTTTGTGGACACGCGAGCGCGCGATGAAGCTAGCGGAGTAAAACACGTCGAGATCGTATCGAGCCAGTCACCGAAAAAGAATCTCGATCCGATGAACGATGAAGGCCGCGCGGAAGTGCAGGCCTTGGTCGACGAGCTCGCACAGATCTTCGTCGATGCCGTTGCGCGAAACCGCGGCGTTGCAGCGCGGACAGTAGTCAGTGATTTCGGCCAGGGCGGTTTGATGATTGGAAAAACCGCGATCGCATCCGGACTCGCCGATCGGCTGGGCAGTTATGAATCGCTGCTCGCCGAGCTCAAGAGCGGAGCGGCACCCGTGCGCCGGACCGTCGCACCGATTCAAACGCTCGCACAAGAAATCCTCGAGATTCACGCGCGCGTGTCAGCGCCGATCGTAAGCGACGCGGATAGCGTCGTCACGGTGAACCAGGCCGCGCAGATCCTTGGCGTCAGCCAGGTAACAGCTTGGAAAATGTGCACGGAAGGAAAGCTCAAGGCGCAGCTCGTCGCCGGCCGTTATCTGATCCGACGTGGCCATGTGCTCGAGCTCAAACGCCTGCGCGAGCAGTAAGGCGCTCGGCCAACACCACTACCGGGAGAAACGCTCTTGAAAAATGTGATGCCGTTCATGGGGAAAAAGCAGTCAACTCTGACGGTAAAGGCGGACTCGCCAGCGGGAATGGCGCAGGCGCTTGTGACCGAACTCGAGAGTCAGATTTCGGAGATGAACGCGCGACGGGCTGACCTCCGGACGAAACAAACAGAGCTGCTTAGCACAGCCCCGAAAGAAATCGCGTCGCTGAACTCACGGATGACTCAACTCGGTGCAATGCGTGACGCGCTCGCACAGTCAATCGAGGCCGGCAAGAAAGAGGTGACCATTGCGTTCGCAGGAGGCAAGGAAAAGGAAAAGAGTGTTGTTAACCTTCGCCTTCGCCTGCGGGATGAAGCATCCGACGTCGCCGAAATCCACGAGGCAATAGACCACCTTCGCCACCAACGAGAGAGACTTCGATTCCGGCTTGAGACAATGGCGAACGATGTTCACCAGGCTGATAGGCATTTAGTTCATCTGCAGATCCGCGCTGATGGTGCGCGAGCAGCACTCGAGAAGGCTGCTCGCGAAGAGAGCAAGCGTCAGGAGATGTTCTCGGGCCCCCCAGCGGTCATCAGGGCAGTGCCTGACACAGAGCCGGAATTTGACCGGCGCTTGCGCGAGCTGCAGAACGAAAGTCCGTCGTGATTGCTGCGTTGCCGGGGCATGGTTTCGTTGTTTCGAAAGGCCAGCGGGGGCGCTCCGCCCGTGGGACCTAAACCCCGGCAACACACAGCTCCACTTATCGCAGGAGATGTAAAATGTCAGGAAAAGTGATTCGTCTCGCCGATTTCGCGCGTCAGCTGCCCATCGTCGAGCTACGCTCCGGCCGCGAGGTCACAGTCCGCGAGTTCGATAGGACTGTGCTCGAGCTGCGCGACAAGTACCTCGAAACCGAGGACCCGCGGATTTATTGGGAGATCGCCGCGCTGCTGCTGCCAGACGCGACAGAGGAAGAGATCAGCCGGCTGTCGATTTTCGAGGTCTCTGCGATCATTCAAATCGCCTCAGGCGAAACTCCCGAGGGGGGACCATCCAGTGTTGGTGAAGCCATGGCCAACATTCAGTCGCCTCCCTCACCGCCCGCCCGGGCCAGACGTTCTCGCGCCGCGGCGCCAAAGCTCGTCGGCTAACCAGAACGGCAAGCACCGATGGCCATCAAACTGACCGAGCTCGCTGTAAAGCTCGAGGCGCAAGGAGCCTCGGACGTAAAAGCAGCGATGGATGGCATAGGCAACAAGGCCAGGGATCTCGGAAAGAACCTTTCCGGAATCCTCAGTCCCGCGAATGCTTTGAAGTCTGTGCTTGGCGGCCTCGGCGCGACACTCGCCGCCGGCGCCGTTGGAGCGTTCTTCAAAGGCGCGCTCGATGAGGCCGGCAAAGCGCAGCAGGCCATGACGCTGCTCCAGGCTGCGACTGATAACGCCGGCGGGAACTTCGCCAGGCTCAAACCTCAGTTCGAAGCAGCAGCCGATGGTATCGCGAAATTCACGCGATTCAGTGACGACGAAGCTGTTGCCGCGCTTACGAAGATGGTTGCCGTCACCGGTGACACGGCAGGATCGCTAAAAAATCTCGGTCTCGCCGCGGACCTCGCTGTCTTCAAAGGCAAGACCCTCGAGGAGTCGGCCGAGCTCATCGGTCGCGCGATGAACGGAAATCTTGGACCGCTCAAGAAAATGGGCGTGGATCTGAGAGACGGCGGCGACGCGATGGATCAGCTGTCGAAAAAAATCGGTGGGTTTGCCGAGAAGGACGCGAAAACTTTTCCCGGTCAGCTAAAGCTGATCTCGAATGCCTGGGGCGAGGTAAAGGAAGCGATCGGGAAAGCAATTCTCGGAATGGACGGTGCGAGCTCGGGCGGCGAGATAGTAGTCAAGGCGTTGCAGAAACTTCAGACCTGGGTGACGTCCAACGCCGCCGCGATCGCAGGATTCGTTAAGTGGGTGTTCAAACTCGGCAAGCAATTCATCGATCTCGGCGCCGATATCTGGAAGATGGTGCAACAGGCTCGCGTCGCGATGGTGAAGCTCAACGGATACTTCCTCGAGTTCGATCAGAACGCAAAGCGCATGTTCGGAAGCATTGTCTCCGGGCTTGCAACTGTGTTCGAGAAAATCACGGCTCCGCTGCGCGCGCTTGGTGTCACGATCGCGGACGGGCTCGTTGGGAAGCTCCGGAGCGCCGGCGACAGCATGCAGGCGGATGCGATCCGGGCAACCGCGCAGATCCGTGACGACACGAAACGAAAAATCGCGGCGATCATGGGGACAGCAGCCGCGGCGAAGGATGCGATCAACGACGTCGCCGACGCCGGCGGGCACAGTTCGCCAGGACGACGGACCGGCGGCCGCGCCAAGGGGAAGGGCAAGACAGATGAACGCTACGGCGCCACCGGCACTGGTCCGACTGTCGGCGCTGCTAGGCCTGGTAATCCGTCATCGCAACCGATGAGCAATGTGCCTGAGTCGATGGTGGTTCCGATCGACCAGGGCGCGAACGAAGAGCTCAACAAACAGCAGATAAAGATCGGCGAGGCAGTCGGCGACTTCGCCGATAAGCTCGAGCAGGACATCGATCAAACAGTCGGTGACGCGATTTATAACGGATTCGCTCGAGCGTTTTCCGGTGAGGGGATAGCCGGTCTGTTTAAGGGCCTGGCGTCTACAGTCCTGAGCGGGCTCGGTTCAATTTTTGTGGATATGGGCCGCAAGATGATTGCCGGATCAGCGATCATGCTAGCGTTCAAGACTGCGCTTCTCGGTTTCCTTCCTCCCGCGGGCTTTGTCGCCGGCGCAGCCATGATTGCACTCGGTGCCGGCATGGGAGCAGCTGGCAATGCCGTCGGTGGTGGCGGGCGCAGCGTTACGTCGGGCTATGCGAGCTCCTCGAGCTCGCGGTCCATTGGAGAGGAGATCACGCGCTTCAAGTTCATCGATCGCTTCGGATCTCGCGTCGTGAATCCGCGCTCGAGCACGACGCACAACTGGACGGTTATTGGAGTAAACGACCCGGTCGCGCAGCGCCACATCATGGAGTTGATCGCGAACGCTGAACGCCGGAAAGGTTGACTACCGCTGCAGCTGAAGCCACCCGATCCAGAGTGCAAGGCCGGCGAGCACGACGGACGCGAACGTCATTGCCATTGTCCAGCGCTGCAGCGAGAGATTGACAGCAGCGACTTTCTCAGAAGCGTCGGCCGAGACGAGCGAGCTCAGCGTTTTCACCGTCGCGCTCCCATCGTCGAGTGCACGGTCGAGTCGGCGTGCAAAGTACTGGATCTCGGAGATTGCCATTTGAGGAAGAGGAAAGCTGTTGCGCTTAGGATCAAGCGCGGTGAAAGTAGGCAGGTCGGTGGTCATAGTAGGTAGTTCGATGCCGAGTTGAGCTCCTGCGTCAGAGTCAAGCGCTTCTGAGATAAGAGGACGGAAGTCGGCGCCAAGGGAGCCCAACATGACTTCCGTTTTATGTATAGTTGAACCACTAGGCAGGTAATCCCCTGCTTGGCTGGGCGCGAGACTATCACGTAAGTTTCCCACCTCGTGCGTTACATCGGCTAAAGCGTCTCTAACTGCGACCAGCGCAAAGAGCCTATTCGGGATGTAATAGCGCGTCCTCGCGCCGCGACCCGGTGCACCACCCTTAATGCCTCGCACAAGATCTCCGGCCCTCGCCAGCAAGATGATATTTCTGTCAGAACGATGCACTTCTCGACTCCATGACAGGAGCACCACTTCGTCGTGATACCCAGGGTAGCGGAAACCGAGGTAACCTTGCCAAACTGACGGGACGTTCACAAAGCAATCTGATCGGCTAATCCCAAGCGCGGTAATAAACCCCTGGCGGTCACCGCTCTGTATAACCGGGATGACATCTGTCTGGTCGACGGTTATGAACTCCACAGAGGGGAATGCCTTCGGGGTCCCCTGCTCGGCAAAGAATCCCGGGAGAATTCGAGACAAAACCCCGCTACACTCAGCCCGCAACTCAGCTCGAAGACGAGCTACCGCCTCTGTCCGGTGCACATCAGGGGGGATAGTCACGTTCGAGTTATGGAGTGCTTTGAGGACGGGCTGATAGTCGGCGGCGAGAGCTCCAGAGAGTGACAGCGCGGTATCGTCGCTGAGAAAGCATTCGAACGTAGCGGATGTGACCGACGGAAACACCTGGGCGAGCTCTACGGCAATAAAATCGATTGATGCTGGGAGGTCGAATTCCGTGGTTCTGGGCGTGGGCAAGAGAGTGGTGCCAGACCAGCCAGGCTTTACAAGCACACCGATCGAATACGAGGTTTCGCGGCCAGCGGGCGATCGTGAAATGCTTATCCACGAGCGAATATCGTCGGCGTAATAGGGTCCCTGGGCGTCGAGTAAGCCGAGCTTCTGCAGGCCTCCAAAGAGTTGCTCGATATGACTCGGAAGGAAGATTTCCGTAACTCTGATTGAATTCAGGCGAACAATCTCACCGGCCGGCAGTTTGTTGCTTGCGTTTCGGTAAGCGTTGTCGTCGAATCCCGATCCGCTCATCTCTTCACATCCTTCGGGTTCCCAAGCCCGACCGCATTCACGCTGACTCCTGAAGAATCGCACGGGGGCGCACCGAGTAGCTCCGCGAAGAGCTCAGCCTCCAATTCAGCTGCATCGTGGAGCGGGCGCTGCGGTGCGCCAAACTCAGCTCGCCGCGCCTCAGCATATGGGCCGGAGCGAACTGTGTGGCCGAGCATGAAATGCCCCAGCTCGTGAAGCATTACGTAGCGCTTCTCGAGCGGGTGAGTCATGTCACGGTTCAAGCTGAGCCATTTCTTTTTGAGAAGCTCCGCGGCCATGCCACGATAGTTAGGCGGCCATGGCACCCACATGAACCCGATTCCCTCGCGCCTCATCGCTCGCCGGATCGCTGCGACAGTAGGACTGTCTCTCAGCTCCGGGTGACGCTGGCGAAAGCTCCGAACGGCCGCGCGGACCTTGTTCACTTGCGCGCTCGAGGGTGCTGCTTCAAGCGATTGCGTCATTTTCCAGGCGGCAGCAGTCGCAGCGTAGGCGTGTGATGGATCTCGTCGGGAGCAGGCGGCTCAAGCAAGTCAAGCAACTGATATGCGAGCTCACTCACCGATCCGTCCAGGAGGTCAAGACGGCATTCTAATCGCGCAAGCCACGTCCCGTCGCGGCCGACGAATTTGAGAGCTCGGATCTCGCCAGGCGTAATTGGCTCTTCATAGATCCCGCGTCCCGTCGGTTCTTCCTGTTCGCTCAATCGCATTGGCCAAAGATTGCAGCCTTGCGTCTTTAGCACAAGGCGGCCACTGTTATTGGACAAGCCCTATGCCGAAAACACGGACCCGATCATCATCCGGTAAGCAACGCCAAGAAGCAGCCGGCGATAGCGAGACTCTAAACGTTCGCGAGTTTGCCCGTCGCGTTGGTGTTCACCGGAATTCCGTGCAAAACTGGTTACGACGGGGCTATGTGAAAGCGCGGAAGGGTCCGCGCGATTGGGAGATTCCCGTCACAGAAGCGAACAGAATTGCGACCGCCCGCGCTGCGATAGCTGCGACTGAGGCTTCGCAACGGGCTGTTGGAACCGATGCCCTCAAGATCTGGAAGGTTGGGCTAGAGCTGCACCGGAAGCTGCTGCAGCGAGCCACTGCGAACGTCTCTGCCGTCGTGCGGGAATCAATCGAGCGCGGTGGACTCGTCGCCAATGACGACGAGCTCTGGCACGTGATCTTCGACCTCAAGTGGGACCTAGACAGATTCGAGGCCTGGGCTCGCGAGGGGCAACGATTGGAAGCGCTGCTCGAGGCTCCGCAGATCGGAGCTCGCCAGATCTCAGAGGCTCAGAAAACGCTCGCAGCGGAAGTAAAGGATCTGCGCATCAAAGACGACGCATGGGCGAAACATAGGCGCGGGGCGAAACGATGACGTCGGCGCTAAAGCTCGACCGGCGAAACGCCATGCCGGCGCCAATGGCGTTCACCGATCGCGGCCGCACGATGACCGCGGCGGAAGTAGCGGCCGAGATCTGCGAGGGCAGGCTATCCGCCAAATGGGTCATCCGACATATGGCTGTTGCGATCGGTGCGAAACCAGGCAGAGAGTGGCTTTTTTTCGAGCAGGACGCGCGTGAATGGTGGCTCACGTATTTGGCGAAATGCCGCACCCACGCTGGCCGCGAGCGATGACGCCGGCGAGAACGCACGGAAAGACCGGCAACTATGAGCTCGACGAGCGATTCAAGAACGTCGGCCGGATCCGTCGCAGCCTGGGCACCGATGACATCGACGAGTTTTACAACCGGCGGGCTCTTCTCCGGAAGCTCGAGAAAACGGAACGCTGGGAGATCCTGCGCGCGTTCCGCGATCGCGCGCTGACGATCGAGCAGCTCATCGAAGCAGACGCGAGAGGTGAGCTGGCATCGACTCTCGCCGACACGATGCTGAATATGAATCTGTGGGAGTCGCTCGACGCCGCCGCGGATTCCATCCGGAAAAAGCGGGTCACTGTCGAACGATACAGGACTTCGATTAACGCGCTGGAAGTGAAGGCTGCGAAGTACTTGCCCGCGACCGCTCGCGTTGCGGATCTGCTTCTCGTGCCGTGGCACGACGTCGCGGATGAGTGGGGTGGGAGCGGCGCTGACTGGATGCACACCAGGCGGATGCTCTCAAAGACTGTCGGAATAATCGTCGGCGACAAATTCCACCCGTTCGTGCGGAAGCTGCGCCAAGCGATCCCGACCAAGAAAGTGAAAAAGCGGCGGCCGCGAATCACGCTCCCGGATTTCCTCGAGATCATCTCGAATGCGCCGGCGCACGCGCAACGAAGCTACTGGTGTCTGCTTATCACCGGCCTGCGTGATCGGAGTGAATATCTGCAGCTCCTGCCGGAGCATCTCGATCACTCGAGCTGTACGATCGAGGTGCCAGGAACGAAAACCGACGAGTCCGACGCGCCGCTTAAGGTGTCGCCGCGGCTCTGGCCGCTGGTTGTTGCGGCCGTCCCCTCGAGGCTGCAGTACGGGTGGCTCTACAAGTATTGGCAACGCGCGTGTATTGCCGCAGGAAAGGCGCGCTACGTCCCCTCAGGGCGATTTAAATCGGGCAAGGTGTATGTCGGGCTCACCTTGCATGATTTGAGGCACGCGCACGGCCAGCTGGCGCTCGATTCTGGCGTCGCAGAATCGAAGGTGCAATCCAGCTACCGGCACGAGAATCCGGGTCAGACTCGCGACTACGTGAGCTACAATGCGAGCCTCGAGGTTTCAGAAGCGCTCGCTGATCTCATCGTGCCGATTGTGAAGCCGCGCCTCACTCCAAAGCCGAAGCGGAGGAGAAGGGCATCATGATTCGGCCGGGAACTTTGCGGAAGAAAGGCGAGCTTTTTCTGCTCGTGTTGGTCGGAATCATGCTCCGTCTGTGGATGCGTGCAGACGTATTGGTCATTGTGTGGCCGCGAATCGCCGTCGGACCCGAGGGACTTTTAATCCGTAGGTCGCGGGTTCGAGACCCGCCCGGGTCATTTCAGCGCCTACATGCCTTCTACGATCGCTTTGAATCGCGGCGTCTCGCGAAGAGAGTAGAAGTCTGGGTCGTGCACCAGCCAATCCTTGTGCCCGTAGCCTTTATCGACTGCGTGCTCAAGCGACGCCAGCGCCTCCTCGGTGCGTCCCAATACGGCGTAGGCGCAGGCAACGTTGTATAGAAGCTGCGGATCGTCCGGATCTATCGCCACGGACGTCTTCATGAATTCGATCGCCCTCTCTGTCTGGTTCAGGCCAACGAGTAACCCCGCGCCGAGATTCCAGGCGCGCGCGTCGTCTGGATTCAGTTCCAGTCGATCCTCTATGAGCATCAGCGCGCGGCGGTTCGCCGCATCGCACTCGGCGATCTGGCCAAGAGACTTGTGGGCCTGGCCGAGAAAACAGAGCGCCTGAAAGTCGTCCGGACGGAGCGAGGATGCGACCTGAAAAAACTTCACCGCTTCGGCGTCGCGACCCTGCGCAAGGCAGGCTCTACCCCAGAAATACTGCGCCTCGAACAATTTTGGATCGAGCCGCGTTGCCCTCTCGAACTCCCGTTCTGCGTCACTGTAGTTCTTGCTCAGAGAGAACGCGATTCCGCGTGATAAATGCGCTTCCGCCAGGTCAGGAGCGAGTTGAAGGGCCGTGTTGCTGGCGCTTTCTGCCTGCTTGAGATTCGAGTCGCGCGCGTCGAACATCATGTAGAGAAGAGAGCAGCAGTCGGCGATCCCGGCGTGAGCGAGGGCGTAGTTGGGATCCAGCTCGATCGCTCGTTTGAACATCTGCCGCGCATATTCGAGACTCTTGCGACGGAACTCGAAGAACTGTCTGCCACGCAGGTAGAATTCGTAAGCCTGGAGATTATCAGTGCGCGAGCTCTCGATCGCTTTTTTCTCACCTTCGCTCAGAATCACCCTGAGCGCCTTGACGATTGCCTGCGATATGTCGTCCTGAATCGCGAAGACGTCTTCCATCTCGCGGTCGTATCGCTCGGACCAGAGGTGGTAGCCGTCGGCGACGTTCACAAGCTGGGCGGTGATGCGAAGGCGGTTGCCCATCTTTCGGACACTTCCCTCCAGAACTGTCGAGACCCTGAGCTTGCGGCCGATCTCATTGATGTCCTCATTCTTTCCCTTGAACGCGAATGATGACGTGCGAGATGCAACGCGAAGCGACTGGATCTTGGTTAGGGCATTGATGATTTCCTCGGCCATTCCATCGGTGAAATACTCATTCTCCGGATCCGGACTCATATTGGCGAACGGTAGGACGGCAACCGATTTCGCGGCAGACACGACCGGTTGAGGAATCGTCTGGGTGTCGGTAGGAGTTGCGAGTCCGGACGCGAGCGCCTGCGCAAACATCGAGGCAGTAGGGAATCGCTCGCCGGCATCGGTAGACATGGCTTTGGTCACCGCGCGCTCGACATACTCCGGAACAGTGTTGCGTGCGGCGCGCAGCGGCTTGGCGGTCTCAGTGAACCGTTTTGACATGATGGCCTGGGGCGTCGGACCGGTGAACGGCCGCTCGCCGCTGAGCATCTCGTAAAGGACGCAAGCCAAACTGTATTGATCGCTTCTCCCATCGAGATTGACGTCGCCTGCTGCCTGCTCGGGACTGACGTACGCCGGAGTTCCCACCATCATTCCGTCTGGGTCAGTGTCTCGGAGCCGGCCGCGCTCACCGCCTTGGCGATGCCGAAATCCATCACCATCGCCTCACCCTCGTAAAGCATAACGTTTTCCGGCTTCACGTCGCGATGCACGATTCCCTGACGGTGGGCGTAATCGAGGGCCGAGGCAATCGCGCGCGCGTGGTGAACCGCTTCATCTACCGGAAGTAGGCGCTCCCGATCGAGTCGCTCGCGAAGCGATTCGCCTTCCACGTACGGCATTACATAGTAAAGAAAGCCGTCGGCTTCGCCGGAATCGTGAAGCGGCAGGATGTGCGGGTGATTGAGTCTGGCGGCGAGCTTGATCTCGCGCAGAAAGCGATCCGGACCGAGCGAAGCCGCCAGATCCGGATGAAGAACCTTCAGTGCGACGACGCGGTCGTGCTTGCAATCCTGCGCGAGATACACCGTCGCCATGCCACCGCGCCCGAGCTCGCGATCGATCGTGTACGCGTTGGAGAGTGACGAGCGCAATCGCTCGATCGCGGGAGCCAGGGCAGATACCGGAATGAGTGAGCGGAGTGGAGGAACCTACGGACGAGCAGATTGCAGTCAAGAAGCTCATCACCGCCCGTTAGAGCAGATCGCAGTCAAGAAGCTCATCACCGCCCGTTAGAGCTGACCACATATTCTACGATGCGTCTCGACAATAGCGTGATCCTCGCGCGACATGATGAACGGCGAAACAACTTCCGACCTCCGCGCGAGCCTCGAGAAGGCTCTGCCTAGTGTGCCGATCTGTGTGCCAACTCAGCCAAACTCACCGAATCTGAGAAGAGCATGTAGCAACTACTGCTCGGGTAAGTCCTTACAGAGAAGTATTCAACGAAACAGATTGAAACTTAGAAGAACTCAATATTCTGACTCTTAATCCGTAGGTCGCGGGTTCGAGACCCGCCCGGGTCATTTCAGAACGCTTCCCTCACGCCAGCGCTTCGCGCGGCAGCTCATCCGCCCGCATCGCCCCCGTCATCACAGCGACCGCATCGCTCATGCTGATCCCCTTCGGATTCAGCACCGCCGCCCGCCTGCCGAGCCGCGCCACGTGAATCCGATCTGCGATCTCGAACACGTGCGGCATGTTGTGAGAAACGAGCACGACTGACAGTCCCTTCTCGCGGACGCGGCGGATCAGCTCCAGCACCATCGTGCCTTCCTTCACTCCCAGCGACGCAGTCGGTTCGTCCATGATGACTACGTGACGGGCGAATGCAGCGCTCCGCGCCACCGCCACACCCTGTCGCTGGCCGCCCGAAAGTGTCTCGACCGCCTGAGTCATCGAGCCGATGCCGATCTTAAGCTCCCGCATGTAACCCGCGCTCTCGAGCGCCATGCGCTTCTTGTCGAGCATGCGCAGCGCTGTTCCGGCGAATCCACCCCGGCGAATCTCACGACCGAGAAAGAGATTTTCCGCGATCGACATTGCCGGTGCGACGGCGAGCTCCTGGTAGACGGTCTCGATGCCGGCATGACGCGCGTCGATCGGCTTGCGGAAATGAACGGTCCTGCCGTCGAGGACGATCTCGCCGGAATCAGGAATCGTGGCGCCCGAGAGCGCCCTTATCAGCGATGACTTACCGGCTCCGTTGTCTCCAATGACAGCGAGGATCTCACCGGCGCGCAGCTCGAAATCCATACCGTCGAGCGCAGTCACGTGGCCGTACCGCTTCACCAGCCCGCCAGCCGTCATCACGACGCTCGTCGCAACCATCTCCGTCGCTGTCATCTTCCGCTCCGGCGCGACAACTGGTCGGTGGCGACAGCAAGAATCACGAGGATACCCGTAACCAGAACCTGGTAGACCGACGACACGCCCATCAGCGTCAGCCCGTTCCGGAATACGCCGACTATCAGTGCGCCAACCAGCGAGCCAAGCACAACGCCGCGGCCTCCGAAGAGGCTCGTACCGCCGAGCACCACGGCAGTAATCGCATCGAGGTTCTCGGTTTGACCGGCGTTGGGGTCGCCCACTCCAGTGCGCGCTACCGAAAGTAGTGCGGCGATGCCGTAGAGAGCTCCGGCGAGAACGTACACGCCGAGAAGCACTCGCTGCGTCGCGATGCCCGTGAGGCGGGCGGCCTCGGGGTTATTGCCCACAGCGTAGACATGACGTCCCGACGCCGTCTCGCGCAGGCCAAACCACGCAACGAGATACAAGACGAGCATCAACACTACCCCGTAAACGACGGAGGTGCCCCCGAGCTCGAACGTTCCGCCGAGCGCGCTCATCGCCTGGGGAAGGTCGGTGACGGTCTGCGAATTCGAGTACAGCTGGGTAATCGCGAAGGCGATGTTCATCGTTCCCAGCGTTACGATGAAAGGCGGGAGCTTTACGGCCGTAACCAGCGCGCCGTTGATCAGGCCGAACAGCGTCGTCACGCCGATTCCGCACGCAATCGCCACCGGCACTGGGAGACCGAGCTCCGCCGCGAGCTTTGTCATGACGATTCCGCCAAACGCCATCACCATGCCGCAGGAGAGGTCGACGCCGGCGGTGAGGATGATCAACGTCTGGCCGATGGCGATCACGCCTACCACCATCACCTGTTGCAGAACCAGCGAAAGGTTCTCGCCGGTCAGGAAGCGATCGCTTTGCGCGCTGAAGAAAGCGCTCGCGACGAGGAGCGCGAGCAGAGGCCCGACCGTGCCAACGGCCGGCAGACGTTCCCTCCAGTTGTCAGCGGGGTGGCTGCCTATTTCTTCCCGAAGCACAGCTCCAGGCCGGTCCTGACATCCTTGCTTTCAACGCCCTTGACGGGCTTCGCCGCGATGAGCGCGACACCAGTGTCTGTATAACCGCTCGGCTTCCTGCCGGTCTTGATGAACGCGGCGCCTGCCGCGACTCCGAGGGCAGCCATCTTCAGTGGATACTGCTGCGCAGTCGCGGCAATGCGGCCCGCGCCGACATCCCTGACGCCGTCGCAGCCGCCATCGACCGATACAATCACGACGCCCTTTTCCTTACGAGCTGCCCTCAGC
>JALYJX010000033.1 GCA_030775065.1 Gemmatimonadota bacterium
GCAAAGCCCAGCCCGCCGGTGAGTCCCGAAGTCAGATCGCTCAGGATGTCGCCGTTCATGTTCGTCGTCACTATCACGTCGAACTGTTCCGGCCGCATTGCGAGCTGATGTGCGCAGTTGTCGATAAGAATGTGCTTCGCGTCGATTGACGGGTACCGCGGAGCCATGGCCTCGAATGTGTGCTGGAGCATTCCCTCCGTGAGCTTGAGGATATTCGACTTGGTCGCGCAATGAACGCGCTCGCGCCCGGCTGCCAGCGCAAACTCGAACGCCAGCTCGACGATCCTTTCGCAGCCGCTTCGGGTGATGATCTTGAGTGCCTGAGCGACGGCCGGCGTCTGCATGTACTCGATTCCCGTGTACAGATCTTCGACGTTCTCACGGACGATCACGATGTCGAGCTTTCGTCCGGTGAACGGCGTCGTGACGCCTGGCAGCTCGCGCACCGGACGCAGATTTCCGAACGTCTCGAAAAGCGTCCGGAGCGTGACGTTCGCCGACTTGTTTCCGTGACCGATGGGTGTCTCGAGGGGACCCTTTAGAAGAACCCTCGTGTCGCGGATCGAATCGACGGTATCCGTCGGCACCCCGGATTCGATTCCCTGGGCGAAAACTCTCGCGCCCGCCTGTCGTACCTCCGCCTCGATGGCGACACCGCTGGCGTCGACAACCTTCAAGGCGGCAGACATCACTTCCGGGCCGATTCCGTCGCCCGGAATGACAGTGATCTTTCTCGATCCAAATAGCATTTGCTAGCTTAGCCGAGCAATTACCGTGCGTTGACCCTCATTACCGCGCGGGTTAGTATCCGACTGCGGCCGTCCTGACGAAGCCGCGTCTTGCGCGCGTAGCTCAGCTGGATAGAGCGTCGGCCTCCGGAGCCGAAGGTCGTGGGTTCGAATCCCGCCGCGCGCATTCCCGCCAAACCCGCTGCAGGATCTGATGCGTGAAGACGAGATTGATGTCGCGCATGTCTAACCGCGCAGCGTGGAGGCGATGCGGCCGCCGATGTCTTTGGTGATTTGCTCGCCTGGATCGCATTGAGCGTGATCGAGCAGGCGTCGACGCCAGCCCAGGGGGCTCTGGGTATTGCGGCGATTACCAGATGTTTATATAATTATTGTCTCCTCTGTCCAAACCGTTTTCTGGTGACGACAGGCGACAAGGATTCTTCAACCTTTCCGTCGCGTTTTTCTGGTCAGGCCCACGCGACGGCACAACATCGTTGCGGAGAAAAATTGATGAAAAGGAATCTGGCGCTCACACTGGTGGCCGCGTTCGCCGTCGCTGCCTGCTCCGAAGTCTCCGAGCCAACCAATCCATCGGCAGTTCCGGATGTGTCTTACGCTGCGGCGTCGGATCACGCTGATGTAATTCCCGGCCGGTTCATCGTCACCCTGCGTGATGGCGTGAACCCGTCGGCAGTCGCGGCGGAACATGGCGCACGACCGGATTTCGTTTACACCGCAGCGCTGACAGGATTCGCGGGTGCAATCTCTGAGGCCGCGCGAAGCGGTCTGATGCGGGATGCGCGAGTGTTGCGGATCGAGCCCGACGGTATCGCGTACGCGCTTACCACACAGTCAGGGGCGACCTGGGGAATCGATCGCGTCGATCAGAGGTCCGGCCTGAGCACTACCTATAACTACACGAATACGGGCGTGGGAGTGACGGCGTACATCATTGACACCGGAATCGACTACGCGCACAACGAGTTCGGCAACCGTGCCAGCAAAGGCTACGACTCGTTCGGCGGCGACGGAAACGATTGCAACGGACACGGCACGCACGTGGCCGGCACCGTTGGCGGTGCCACTTCTGGAATCGCCAAGAACGTCACGCTGAAGGCGGTTCGCGTGCTCGGCTGCAACGGCTCCGGCTCGTGGAGTGGAGTCATCGCCGGAATGGATTATGTGGTCCTCAATCACGTTGCGGGCACTCCGGCAGTCGCGAACATGTCGCTCGGCGGAGGCGCCAGCAGCTCGGTCGACGCAGCGGTCAACAACATGATCAATGACGGCGTAGCGACTGCAGTCGCGGCGGGAAATGGAAACTGGATAGGCATTGCACAGGACGCATGCAAGTCTTCGCCGGCGCGAGTGCCCAACGCAATGACGATTGGAGCGACTAACTCGAGCGATACAAAAGCGTCATGGTCGAACTATGGGAAATGCGTGGATTGGTTCGCTCCGGGTGTGAACATCACCTCCGCGTGGACGGGAGCCGGAAGCACGGAAACGAAAACGATCAGCGGAACATCCATGGCGGCACCGCACACAGCCGGCGTGGCAGCTCTCTATCTCGAGGGAAATCCGGGCGCCACTGCGCTGGCCGTTCGAACCGAGCTGTACGATCGCACGACCAAGAACATTGTCAAAAGCTCCAAGACGACCAACGCTCATCTGTTGTACTCCAACTTCTAGAACACGCTCGCAGAAACGGGCGGCCACGCTTTCAGAAGCGTGGCCGTTCCTTTTCCATTCCCCTTTTTCGGCTGAGATTGCTCGCCGACTTTCCCTCCCGATAGCTTTTCTGAATGGCATCGCAAGTCCGCTGGAGCGAGCTGAAGATCGGTCTGATCTGCGTCGCAGGGGTTGCTGCCGCCGTGCTCTCCATCCTGTTGTTCGCCCGCGTCGGCGCGCTGCACGGCGACACCCAGACGCTCTACGTCACGGTCGACCATGCTCCGGGCGTTCTCAAGGGGACTGACGTGTGGCTGCTCGGCCGGAAAGTCGGGCTCGTGAAGAATATCACGTTCCGCCCGGTCACGGTCGACACGCTACAGCGGCTCGCGATCGAGACGGAAATCATGGCCGACCGTTTCCACCTGATCCGAAAAAACTCGTTCGGCGACATACGCGCGGGCGGAAATCTCATCGGCAGTCCGGTTATCTACATCGGTGGGGGCACAGCCGCAGCTCCACCGGTGAAAAGCGGTGACACGATCGCGGCACTCGTTGGAGGAAAGCCAGGCATCGGTACCCAGATCGACACGCTTGCCGCGGGGCTCGTCCGCGTCGCTGACAGCACGGGGAGGCTCCTGCGGCTGATGAGCGATCGCACGACAAGTATCGGCCAATTCCGATCGACCGGCATGGCGTCGATGCGTTCCGCCCATGCCGTCAGCTCGGACATCATGACGCGCGCGGCGAGTGGAAGTGGAACGCTCGGGCTCGCCAATCGCAATGCACTGGGCGATCGCATTCGCCGGGTGATGGCGCAGACGGATTCGATCAAGCTTCTGGTATCGTCCGGCAGCGGCAACGTCGGCCGCTTTCGTCGCGATTCGACGTTGATGCGCGAGGTCGCCAGTATGAGAGCAGAAGTGGACTCGCTTCGCCGGCTCTTTTCCACTCAGGGCGGGGGAGTTTCGCGCCTGCGCTCCGACACCGCGTTGAAGCGCGAGATGGGGCAGGCTCGAGCAAACCTCGATTCGCTCATGCTCGACATCCGGAAGCATCCGCTGAGATACCTGTCGTTTTGAATCTTGACCCGATTTTCAGGCACAGTTAGGTTCGCCAGTACAGCGACGGTCCGGACAGCCGTTGCCTTCCCTCCGCACACGAATCATCGAAAGTAATCCCGGCACGCGCGCCCCGCCCCGCGCTTTCCCTCCTCTCTTCCCCTCCGCATTACCAGTGGACATCGCAGAGCTCAAGCGCAAATCGGTAACCGAGCTGCAGGACATGGCCGAAGGTCTCAAGATCGCCGGAACGTCGGTCGTCACCAAGCCTGAGCTGATTTTTCGTATCGAGCAGAACCTGCTCGATTCGGATGTCGCGCTGCACGGCGAAGGAGTACTGGAGATACTGCCCGAGGGTTACGGATTCCTTCGCAGTCAGGACTACAGCTATCTCGCCGGACCAGACGACATCTACGTCTCACCGTCCCAGATCAAGCGCTTCGGGCTGCTGACCGGGGATCTCGTCAGAGGACAGGTCCGGCCCCCAAAAGCCTGGGAGAAATACCTGGCGCTGCTCAAGGTGGAGAGCGTCAACGGGCTCGACCCGGAGATGGCGAAGTCGAGGGTGCCGTTCGACAATCTCAGGCCGCGCTATCCGGATACACGCCTTCGCCTCGAGTCGAAGGACGGCGACCTCTCGATGCGCGTGGTGGACATCTTCGCTCCGATCGGCAAGGGCCAGCGTGGAATCATCGTCTCGCCGCCGCGCGCGGGGAAAACAATCCTGCTGCAGAAAGTCGCCAACTCCATATCGGAGAACCATCCGGAAGTGACGATCATCATGCTGCTGATCGATGAGCGGCCCGAGGAAGTCACCGAGATGATCGCCAGCACGGTTCGGACTGAAGTCATCAGCTCGACATTCGACGAGGGTGCCGCGCGTCACGTTCAGGTCGCGGACATGGTCCTGGAGAAGGCGAAGCGTCTCGTCGAGAGCGGCAAGGACGTGGTCATTCTTCTCGATTCGCTGACTCGGTTTTCCAGGGCGCACAACGCAATGGCACCGCAATCCGGGAAAATTCTCTCGGGCGGCGTTGATGCAGCCGGCCTTCACAAGCCGAAGCGTTTTTTCGGCAGTGCGCGAAAGATCGACGGAGGAGGATCGATGACGATCATCGCCACCGCGCTGACCGAGACCGGGTCACGCATGGACGACGTGATTTTCGAGGAGTTCAAGGGAACCGGCAACATGGAGCTCGTACTCGACAGGAAGATCGCCGACCGCAGAGTCTTCCCGGCAATCGACATCTTCAAGTCCGGAACGAGAAAGGAAGAGCTCCTTCTCACGCAGGCGGAGATGAACCGCGTCTTTCTGCTCCGTCAATTCCTCGCGGATATGCCGGAAGCGGAGGCCGTGGAATTCCTCTTGCGACAGATGAAGAAATCGAAGAACAACGCCGAGTTCTTCCAGCAGATGGCGCAGGGGAGTTGACGCCGGCCGTACGCATCCCCTCAATTTACAGACGCATTCAATGACTTCGGCGCTCGGCAGATTTCTCGCTGTGGACTACGGAGAGAAGCGCGTGGGACTGGCCATCAGTGATCCGCTCGCGATGATTGCGTCGCCCGCAGGGTTCATCGTGCGTCGCGCTGGTAAGCGCCCACCGGTGGCAGAGATAATCAGGCGCGCCACAGCGCTCGAGGCCCGGGGCTTTGTGCTCGGGCTCCCGCTCGATCAGAACGGAGATGAGACTGCGTGGACGCGCGAGGTGAGAGCCGTCGGCGCCGAGCTCGGCAAACGCACCGGACTTCCAGTGCGATTCGTCGACGAGCGATTCACGACTGCAGCTTCGCTGCGCGCGGTTCGCGAGATGGGTGGATCGACGCGCGGACGAAAAGGTGACGTCGATGCGATGGCCGCAGCGATTCTGCTCAGACACGCGCTCGACTTGCCGGAGTAGACCACTGCGCAAGACGATGCTCCTCGGCCTGCCGGTGGCGTTCCTGCTCACTGCGTGCGGCAGCCCCACCGGCCCGGCAATCCGCGTGATCGTTCCAAAGGGAGCAAGCTTTGCCAAGGCGACTGATTCACTGGAGAAGGCAGGAATCGTTCGTTACCCGTTCTTTTTCAGAGCTCTGGCGCGCGTGAAAGGTGATGACCGCAACATCAAGCCGGGGACGTATCTCCTGAAGCGCGGAACTCCATGGACTGAGATCCTGAGCGCACTCAACGGCGGCCACGGACTCGTCAACACCATCACGATTCCGGAAGGATTCAACCTCAACCAGATAGTGCCGCTCCTCGCGCGTACGCTGCAGGTTCCCGTGGATTCAGTCACGGCTGCAGTGCGCGACACGGTACTGCTCCGCCGGCTCGACATCCCGACGCCGAATCTCGAGGGATACGTGTTCCCTGATACATACGCTTTTCCTGATGGCACGACCGCGCGCCAGGCAGTCGGCGAGATGGTCAGGCGATTCGAGCGCGAGTGGAAACCCGATTGGAACACGCAGCTCTCGAATCTGACGATGAACCGGCACGACATCGTGACGCTCGCCTCGATAATCGAAGAGGAGGCAAGGCGACCGGAAGAGCGTCCCGTAATCTCCGCCGTGTATCATAACCGGCTCAGGGAGGGAATGCGTCTTCAGGCTGATCCCACCGTCCAGTACGCGCTGGGCCGTCACACTCCCCGCCTTCTGTACAAGGACCTCCTGGTAGAGTCACCGTACAACACTTACGTACACGCGGGACTCCCGCCTGGCCCGATTTCGTCACCCGGCGGTGCCAGCCTCGTTGCGGCGCTCAATCCGGCGAAAGTTTCCTATCGTTACTTCGTCGCCCACTCGGACGGTCACCACGAATTCCGAAACACGCTCGCCGAGCACGAGATCGCCAGGCGCATGGTTCGGTGATCGATCCCGCGACCATACGACTCATCGCGATCACCGACCATATCCGCGACGGCAAGAGCGGATTGATCGCGCGGGCGGCGGCTGCCGCGCATGGCGGAGCAACGTGCATTCAGCTCCGCCTGAAGGACGTTTCGGCGAGGGATCTCGTCGGAGTCGCGAGAGAGCTCGTACGCGCCGTTGGGGTTCCCGTCATTGTCAACGATCGAGCCGACGTGGCAATCGCAGCCGGCGCGGCGGGGGTTCATCTGGGCGCCGATGATGTCCCTCCTTCCGCGATCAGAAGGATGGCGCCGCCGGAATTCATCATCGGCGCATCGGTCGGCAACGATGCCGAAGTCGCCGGATCTGCGGGCGCAGACTATGTGGGAATCGGGCCATTCTTCGCGACGAGCTCGAAGGACGATGCCGGAGCACCGCTCGGACCTGAAGGCTTTTCCCGACTGGCGCATGCGGTAGGTCTTCCTGCGGTAGCGATTGGCGGCGTGACGGCCGAGAATGCCGGTGTTCCGATTGCCGCCGGTGCGTCCGGAGTCGCGTCTATCGCCGGGGTTTTCGGCTCGAGCGACCCTGCTGCCGCTGCGCGGCGACTTCGCTCCGCCATCGAAACTTGAGGTCGGGCACGTTATCGCCGATGAGCTTGCTGGACCGACGGTGGTGCTTGCTGGCCGGCCTCTCCTTTGCCGCCATCCTGGCACCGATCAGCTCCATCACCGGCGGGCTGAGAAACAGGTCCACGAGATCCGGATCGAACTGAGTTCCCCGCCCCTCGAGTAGCACGTTCGTCGCTTCAGCAATGCTGCGGGCTCTGCTGTACCGGCGCTTGTGAGTGATTGCATCGAACGTGTCGGCGAGAGCTACGACCCGCGCGGTAATCGGGATCCGCCGTCCCTTGAGATGCCGAGGGTAGCCGGTCCCATCCCATCGCTCGTGGTGAGAGAGGACTCCTTCAGCCAGATCGGGATAGAAGGGTCGAAGCGGCTCAAGCACATCCGCGCCTCGGCGTGGATGCGTCATCACCGCCCGTCGCTCACTCGCCGTCAGCCGACTCTTGTCGTGAAAGATGTCGTTGATCGCCTCGTGGATTTTTCCGATGTCGTGAAAGAGCGCGACGCGCTCGACGCTGCGCCGCGTCCGCTCATCCAGCTCAGCCGCGTCGGCGAGTATCAGCGAGTAGTCGGCGACTCGCCGCACATGGGCGCCGGTGACGGCGTCGTTGGCGTCGATTGTCGCCAGCAGTGTTTCGAATGTGGCAGCACCAAGCCGTTCCGCGCGTATTCGGAACCGGCGCTCCCGGATCACCAGCCCGCCGGCAGCGAGACCTATACCGAGTGCGACGGTTCTTGGCATTGAGGTTTTCCTATGCAGAGACGGAGCCGCGACCACGAGATTCGCGCGTTACATTGGACAATGCGCGACACCGCAAAGGTAACCGCGAAGGGTTTCAAGCGGTGGCAGGCCGGACACCCGTGGATCTACCGCAGCGACGTGTCGGAACGGCCGGACTCAGATGCCGGTGTCGTGGCTGTGCGGGACAACCGGAACCGGCCGCTCGGATGGGCGCTCTGGAGTCACCGCTCCGAGATATCCCTGCGGCTGCTGGACTCCGACCCGGACGCAATCATCGACGGCGACTGGTGGCACGAGCGTATCGCCGCGGCTGCCGCGCGGCGCGTGAGCCTGGAGCCAATCACGAACGCGTACCGCGTCGTGCACGGCGAGGCGGACGGATGTCCTTCACTCGTCTGCGACCGTTACGACAGGTGGGCGGTCGTGCAGCTGATGAGCGCCGGGCTCGAAGCGTTTCGGGGTGAGATTGTCGAGGCGATTGTAGACGTCACACGCATCGAGGGCCTCCTGGCGCGCAACGATGTCCCTCTCCGGTCGAAGGAAGGTCTCCCGCGCGAGACAGTTCTGCTTCACGGCGAAGTGCCCCGTGAGATTGAGGTGGATGAGTACGGGCTGAGGTATCTCGCAGCTCCATGGACGGGGCAGAAGACGGGTGCCTTTCTGGATCAGAGAGAAAACCGGCGCATTGCGGGAGAGCACGCACGCGGGCGGGCCCTCGATGCGTTCAGCTATCACGGATCGTTCGCGCTGCACCTGGCGCGCAATGCGGCTACGGTTACGGCACTCGACTCTTCAGCGCAGGCGCTCGAGCGGGCCCGGCAGAATGCCGACCTCAACGGACTTGGCAACATCGATTTTGTCGAGGCGAACGCATTCGATTATCTGCGGGAGTGCGAGAAGACCGGGGCTCGATTCGATACGATCGTCCTCGATCCGCCGGCGTTCGCGAAAACTCGGGCCTCGCTTCCCGGTGCGCTCCGGGGATATAACGAGATCAATCTCCGCGCGATGCGACTTCTTTCCCAGGGGGGAATGCTCTACACAGCGAGCTGCAGCTTTCATCTGACGAAGCCACTTTTTCTGAAGATGCTGGAGTCTGCCGCCGCGGACAGCGGGCGTCGGATGGCGATCCGGGAGATTCGTGGACAGCCGCTCGATCATCCTGAGGTGCTGACGATTCCGGAAACGGGCTACATCAAAGGTGCGCTGCTCGAGGCGATCGATTGACTCGTCTGATAGTCTGATACGGCAGGATCTGTGAGCTTGACACCGAGACACCGAGGCACCGAGAAAACTTTAAGGGGGGACAGCTCGCGCGGTTACGCCCTCGCTCGCCAGGGTGAGTTCAACCCTTTTGAAAAAGCGCTGCGAGTGATGTTCGCGGTTGGGCGTGATGCCCTCGGTGTTTCGGTGTCTCGGTGTCCAGTTCACAGATCCTTCCAAACAGCGACGTCCCGCTCACGAGCGCTGGCACTTCGGGCAGAAGTAAGTCGATCGCCCCGCCTGAATGATTCGCCGGATCGGCGTTTCGCAGACAACGCACGGCTCACCCTCGCGGTCGTAAACAGCAAAGCGGTGGCGATTGGTCTTGTCCGTGTAGCGGCCGGGCGGCCGGTTCTTTGAGCCGAGGACGTCGCGGATCGCGGCCACGAGCCGTGTGAGGCACGCCTTCGAGACAGAGCTGGCAACCGCGCGAGGATTTATCCGCGCACGCCAGAGCGCCTCGGCGGCGTAGATGTTCCCGAGGCCCGCGATCACCTTCTGGTCCATCAGCGCCGGCTTGATCGGCCCGCGTCTCGAGCCCAGCGCCTTCGATAAGTATGCGGCGTCGAGAGACGCATCGTTCGCTTCCATTCCGAGAGACGGGAGCGAATCGTCGGCTGACGCGTGAAGGCTGAGTGCCGAGAGAGCGCGCCGATCGTTCAGCTCGACTCGCGTGCCGTCGGTCAGATCGATAATGGCCCGCGTGAACCTGTCGGGAGCTCCGTCGGCGCGACTGATCATCCAGTCGCCGTTCATCCTGAAATGCGCGTGCAGCACCGAGCCATCATCGAGGTGAATGAGCTGGTGCTTGCCCCGCCGCTCGACGCGAGAGATCCGCTTCGCCTTCAGACGCCGCGCTTTCGCGTCAGGAAGCTGGCGCTCGAGCGCGAAGTGCAGCGTCTGCACCGCGGCGATTGTCTTGCCTTCTATCGCCTTGCGAAGGCGGCGCATCGCTCTTTCTACTTCAGGCAGCTCTGGCATCGTTTGGGCTCGGGAGAAAAAAAGATACTTGCGGGAATCCTTCGATGCTCTAGCTTCCCAACTCGCAGCACTCCCGGAGTGTGCGTCACCTCCGACCCCGCTAGATGCGTCAATCAGCTCCACGGTCGCTCAAGCACGAATACGATTTGTTCGTCGAAGACGAGATCGAGGCTTACAAAGAATCGATCTCACGCGCGACTCTCCTCAAGATTGGGGACGAGGCGGTCGCGTCGCTGCAGTCGGGAATGCAAATCTCGATGAACGAGCTGCTGCTTGTCGTCGAAGTCGACAAGATAATCCGCAAACGGCTGCGCCTTCCCTCTTACGCCACATGGCGGAAGCGCGAGCTCAAGCGACAGAAAGAGCGCCAGGAGTTCATGCGGCCGGAGTACTGGGGCCTGAGTCCCGACAGTGCTGTAGCGCGCGAGATTCATCCGCCGGCCGACTCGCGCGTGCTGGTTGCCGGCGACCAGTCCGCGAGTGCAGCTCTCTATCTCGCGGCGCAGGGATGCTCGGTCACTGCGATCAACGGCCAGTCGGACATAAAGGCAAGCCTCCTGAACAATGCGGACGTCGGGAACCTGCCGGGCCACATCGATCACCACGCTGAAGGGCTGAGAGAGTGGGCTCCTTCGCCGGACCGATCGCTCAGCGCCGTCGTCTGCACGCCGGCGGCATTTTCCGGTTTGACTGCCCGCCAGCGAGCGCAGGTTATCGGAGTTCTCCAGAGCGCAACCGAAGACGGGGGTGTGCACCTCGTCGCGACGATCATCGCCGGCCAGTCCGGAGTCTCACTTTCCGAGCTCAGAAAGAGCTACAAGGGGTGGGAGGTCTCGGTGGTGGAGGACGGCGCGTCGGGTAAGTCATTCCTCGCCAGAAAAGCGGTCGCGTGAGCAGGGAGCTCAACTGATCCCGTATCATTTCGACACACTCTGTCCCGTATTTGTGTGTTGTTCCGCGACAAGCCCAGCGGGCTTTCCCTGATGCAGGTTTCGTAACTCCAAGTAAGATAACAAGTTAACTTTTCCGCTAACTCTGGCACTGTGGGTGCTTTACCCACTCGCGCTTGGGCGATCACCGAGCGTCAAACCAATGAGGCGGGGAATGAAGAAAGAGATTCAGCCGGCAGAGACCAACGAGCCGCTCGGCATAATCATATCGAACGGAGACCGCGCCGAGCATCCGACGGTTTTCTCAGCGTACATTTGGGGCCCGGCTCCGGAGCCGACAGTGGATCCGGCCTCGAAAGCCGCCTAGGGTCGCCTACTATAGAATAGGGGATAGCCCCGCCATCGCTGGCGGGGCTTTTTTGCGCCCATAAACGCGCCACTCGGGTATTTTTCGGTTTCGCCGATTTACTTACATACTCCCCGAGATTCGACCGTGGAAGAAGCTTTCGCCAATTGGGAAGGCGAGCGCCGGACCCTCATGGCGCAGAAGATCTCGGATTTCGGTCTCACGATTGCGGGGACCCGGGTCGAGAAAATGGTGGAGCAGCTCTACTCCGAGCTCGCCGGCAAGGGGCTCGCATTCCGGCCCCCCGTATATCTGAGCGACCAGTGGGGCTGCCCGGACGGAACCCCGCTCATCGGAGTTCCATTCTACCTCGCCGATCCGAGGCTCGCGCAGATCGAGGACGACCTCGCTCTGGGCATCGAATCCGACGATGACGCGATGCGATACATGCGTCACGAGGCTGGTCACGCATTCAACTACGCGTATCGCCTTTACGACCGTGCCGACTGGCGGATGACTTTCGGACCGTATTCGCGTCCTTATCGCGACCGCTATCGGGCCGATCCGTTCTCACACGATTTCGTTCGTCACATCCTCGGCTGGTACGCGCAAAAGCATCCCGACGAGGATTTTGCCGAATCGTTCGCCGTCTGGCTCACCCCCGACAGTGACTGGCAGAACGCCTACGCCGACTGGCCTGCCCTGAAGAAGCTCGAGTACGTCGATCGAGTCATGAGCGACATAGGCGACGAGCCGGCGGCGGTCGAGCCGACCGAGGACGATCTTCCGGTATCTGCGATGAGCTACACTGTCGAAGAGCATTACCGCGATTCCGAGGATTCAATTCCAATCAGCGACCGCCGGGTGTTCGACGGCGATCTGCGGAATATCTTTGCTTCCGAAGCCGAGGCGCCGTCTGCGCAGACCGCCGCGGATTTCGTCGGCGGCCATCGGAGGGAGATCGTGGCCCGGATTTCGTATTGGACAGGCGAGAGCAGCTACGTCGTGAAACAGTTCATAGACTTTCTGCGCGAGCGCACGGAGTCGCTCGGCCTTCGTGTGCGGGGGCTGGAGGCGTCGACGCTGATCGAGCTCACGGCATTCGGGACAGCGGTGATAATGAACTACAGACACACCAACGTGATGGATGGCAGCGAGGCCGACGAGGAATGAAGGTCGCTCTTCTTCACACTCAGGACGCGCTCGAGCCGCCGATTGATCCCGTGCTGGACCAGATCGACGAAGCTCTTCGCGCGAGCGGTCACGAGACGAGACGCATTGTCGTGGACGATTCGGTCGAGCCCGTGATCGCGGCACTCAAGTCCGATCCGCCGGATCTGGTTTTCAACATCGCTGAATCGTTCGGTGGCAAGAGCGCGCTCGAGTCGAACGTCGCGGCGCTGCTCAATCTTCTGAAGCTCCGCTACACGGGGTCCAGTCCCGCCGGTCTGATAGTCGCAGGCGACAAGACGCTGACAAAGAAAGTGTTGTCGTTCCACGGGATTCTCACGGCGCGCTTTGCCACGGTTTTTCGCGGCAACGTCGACTGGGCAGGTGACATCAGCTTTCCGTTGATCGTAAAGCCGCCGCAGGAAGATGCGTCCCTCGGGATAACGCAAAAATCCATCGTCAACGACGTGAAGGAGCTGCTGGAGGCGATCAGCTCGCTTCAGACTGAATACCAGTCGCCGGTTCTCGCCGAGGAGTTCATAGACGGCCGGGAGTTCTACGTCGGCGTCCTCGGCAACAGCAGTGTTGAGGCACTGCCAGTCATCGAGCTGGATTTCTCGAAGTTCCCTGCCGGCCTGCCGAAAATCGCCAGCTGGGCAGCCAAGTGGGGTGACGACGGCGAGGGAAAGGGCGCCGAGTTCGCCGGAACCGAATCAATTTTCCCCACGAATCTTTCCGACGAGCTTGCCGAGAGGATGAAGAAGGTTGCGATCGACGCGTTCCAGGCGCTGCGACTTCGGGATTATGCCCGAGTCGATCTCCGGGTGACGGAGTCGGGAAAGATCTACGTGATCGAGGTGAATCCGAATTGCTATCTCGAGGCGAAGAGTGAGTTTGCGACTGCGGCACTCAAGCATGGCATTGAGTATCCTGCGCTGATCAACAGGATCGTGGAGCTGGCGAGCGCGCGCTACTCGCGCTGACTCGGATTACCGGACGAAGAGATCGAATAACGGGAAAGCCGGCACGTGGCCGGCTTTCCTTTTGTTCGGACGCTGATGCTAGCGCCGCTTTCTGGTCGCCTTCTTTCTCGCTGTCTTCTTGCGACCGCCTTTCTTCGCGGCGCTTTTCTTCCGAGTGGATTTTCTCGCTGTTTTCTTTCGGCCACCCTTCTTCGCTGCTGCCATTGTGTAGTCTCTCCATGAAGGAGTTGAACTATTCGGCGAGCTCCCCGGTGGAACTGCCGACTGATGCAGCGTCCGAACAGGCCCGCGTGGTCACAGTGCGTCGCAAACTCGATGCCGCAATGCAGTTGCGACCACGGCGCGAATATAGGAGCAACAAAAAATCCACGCAACAACTATTTATTTGTGGCGATGATGATGCAACATGCAGTGCGCATGAGATGGATTCATTTCTTTGATGGATCTGTGCGCTTGCCACAGAATCACAGAAGCGCAGAACGACATTGGAACGCCGCGTCCAACATCGACGCGGCGTTCTGCATTTGTCTTTCGGGTTCAACTCATCTTGGCGACTGAAGCCCGAGCGGCACGAGCTGTTTCCATTGAAGTTGTCTTCTGTGTTTCTGTGCTTCTGTGGCAAGCGCAATGATCCGTCCGCCGGGCGAGAGTCGGCTCACAAGAACGGAAGTATCCGAGCGACACTTCCACACGAGGCGCATGGATTGCACCTTACCTCCCGCCAATGAAAGCCCTCGTGAAGGAATCAGCAGCGCCGGGAATCGGGCTGTGCGACGTGCCCGAGCCGAAGATCAGGGAGGATGAGGTGCTGATCCGCGTCCGGCGCGCCGGTGTCTGCGGGACCGACGTCCACATATACGACTGGGACGACTGGGCACGAGGCCGATGCAAGCCGCCGTTCGTGGTGGGTCACGAGTTCGCGGGAGACGTCGTCGAAGTGGGACGACTCGTCACCGACGTGAAGGAAGGCGATCGCGTAACGGCCGAAGGCCACATCGTGGACGGACGCTGTCTGCTCTGTCGCACCGGAAACGCTCACGTCTGTCCGCACACGAAAATCATCGGCGTCGATCGCGACGGGTGCTTCGCCGAATTCATTGCAATGCCGGCCACCAACGTCTGGCAACTCGACGACTCGATCAGCTACGACGTAGGTGGCATTCACGATCCCATGGGAAACGCGTTTCACACAGCACTCACCGCGGACATACCAGGCGCCACTGTGCTCGTTACCGGCTGCGGGCCCATCGGTATTTTTGCCGTCGGGATCTGCAGGGCGGCCGGGGCGTCGCGCATCATCGCATCGGACGTCAACCGGACGCGCCTCCAGCTCGCAAAGGATATGGGCGCACACGACGCCATCACGCCCGATCAAGTCGAGAGGGTCGTGAGATCCGCAACCGATGGGCTGGGCGTGGACGTTGTGCTCGAGATGTCCGGGGTGCCCGCCGCAATTCACCAGGCATTCGCGATGGTGAGAGTGGGCGGTCGGATACAGATGCTCGGAATCCCCGTCAAGCCGATCGAGATCGATCTGCCGAAGGAAATAATCTTCAAGGGCCTCACCATTTATGGAGTCGTGGGACGCCGGATGTACGAGACGTGGCACCAGATGACGCGCTTTCTTCGCGCGGGTGAGTTCGATCCGACCCCCGTCATCACGCACCGATTTCCCATGGATGAGGTCGACGCGGCAATCGCCGCAATCAAGTCCGGTGAAGCCGGCAAGGTAATCTTCGAAATCGCATAGGGGAAAACGACCGGTGGCTCTCAATCGCAAATTCGGCGACGAGCTCGACGCGAGCATCGAGCAGCTGAAGAAGGACGGCGTGTACAAGCGGCTCAATTACCTCGACTCGCCACAGTCAGCCCGCGTCAGAATGGAAGGCCGTAGAGAGGTGCTGATCCTTTCCTCGAACAACTACCTCGGTCTGTGCGACGACCCGGAGGTGATTCGCGCCGGTGTCGAAGGTCTCGACAGGTTCGGCGCCGGCACCGGCAGCGTGCGCTTCATCTGTGGAACGTTCACGATCCACCGCGAGCTCGAGGCGGAAATCGCGTCGCTCGTTGGAACGGAAGCGTCCTTGTCGTACGTCTCCTGCTGGAACGCGAACGAGGGGTTGACTGCAACGATTGTCGAGGCCGGCGACTTCGTGGTCAGCGATGCGCTCAATCATGCGTCGATCATCGATTCGCTCCGCCTCGCGAAGGCGATCACCAAATGTGCTACCGCCGTTTACGCGCACTCCGACATGGACGACCTCGTCGCGAAGCTCGAGACCGCGCGCGACGCGAAGCGGCGCATCATCTGGACGGATGGCGTCTTCTCGATGGAAGGCAGCATCGCAAAGCTGCCGGATATTCTCCAGATCGCACGCGAGCATGATGCTATCGTCGCCGTCGACGACTCACACGGCACCGGGGTGCTCGGCGAGACCGGACGGGGAACCGCGGAGCATTTCGGCGTGCTTGGCGAGGTGGACGTGATCACCTCGACGCTCGGCAAGGCGCTCGGCGGCGCGGCTGGCGGTTTCGTCGCCGGACCCGCCTCATTGTGCGACATGCTCACGCAGCGGTCGCGGCCTCAGCTGTTCTCGAATGCGCTGCCTCCAACTGTTGCCTCGAGCGCGCTCGCCGCAATCCGCGTGCTTCGCGCCCAACCCGAGCGCGTCGCAAAGCTGCGTGAGAACGTCCGGTATTTCCGGGACCAGATAATCGAAGCCGGGTTCAAGCCCCTGCCCGGCGATACGCCCATCGTCCCCATTATCGTGGGCGAAACCGCCTCTGCGATCCGGATGAGTGACATGT
>JALYJX010000034.1 GCA_030775065.1 Gemmatimonadota bacterium
CTCATACGCCATCAGCATCGCAATCTCGTCGACGAGCTCCTTGAAAATCTTCGTTGGAGTCTCGCGGCTACGCATTATCGTCAGCTTGTGCTGAACGAGTGGATGCCGGATAATTGTGAGTGTCGGAAACTCCTTCGTGCGCTCGATCATTTGTCGTCAGTCCACCCTTCCGTAACCGCACAGAAGCAGCTGAAGAATCCGTCCACTCACCGCCTCTAACTTACTTTCATTTCATGCCCGCATGAAGGAATACCAGGCAGTGGTGGTCAAGCTGACCCGGCACACACGTGAGGACGAAGATACGCTGACTGACCTTCTCAATGAGCGAAGCAGAGGAGGCTGGGAGCCGGCACTCATGTCTCAGGATGAGCTGCGCCTGATAATTCTGTTTCAGCGCAACGCCGCAGCCGAAGGATAAACTTGGAAATTGAGTTTTATGGAGCGGCCCGCGAGGTCACGGGCTCATGTCACATCCTGCGCGTAAATGGCAGCACAGTTCTTCTCGACTGCGGCATGTTCCAGGGGAAGAGAAGCGACGCCGAGCAAAAGAACAGGACGCTGCCGGTACCGATCGCTGAGATCAGCACGATTGTCCTGTCGCATGCGCATATCGACCACTCAGGGCGACTGCCATTTCTCATCGCCGAAGGCTACAGCGGCACCATCTGGGCAACTTCGGCCACTCGTGACCTGTGCGCCGTAATGCTGGCGGACTCGGCCCATATCCAGGAGAAAGACGCCGAGTTTCTGGCCAGAAGAAAGAAGGAGTTCATTCAACCGCTGTACGGAACAAGGCACGCAGTCAGGACAATGGAGCTGATGGTTGCCGTTCCCTATAACAAGCCGTTCGATGTAATGCCGGGTGTTCAGGGAACCTATGTCGATGCAGGCCACATTCTGGGCTCGGCGTCAGTGATACTCGATTGCGTGGAGGATGGCCACGCAAAAAGACTGGTATTCTCCGGTGACGTTGGCAGGTCGGGTCTGGCGATAATCAAGGATCCCGTTCCGCCGACTGGAGCAAACACGCTCATCATGGAATCCACATATGGAAATCGTGACCATGAGTCGGTAGATGGCGCACGAGCGCGACTTGCGGAAGTCGTTCGAAACACCGCTGCAAAGGGAGGACGAATTCTGATTCCTGCGTTTGCGGTAGGTCGCACGCAGGAGATCATCTACAACCTGCATTCGCTGATCAGGGAATCAGCCATCCCTGCAATTCCGATCTATATCGACAGTCCGCTCGCAATCGACACGACCACCGTTTTCGAGATGCACCCCGAGGCTTTCGACCAGTCCGAGGACATGGTCAAGAAGGTGCAGGAGCTGTTCGACTTCCCGCTGATTCACTACACGCGTGATGTAGAGGAATCAAAGGCTCTTGCTCACCTTAACGGGCCGATGATAATCATCGCGGCGTCAGGCATGGTGGAAGCAGGGCGGATTCTCCACCACCTGGCTCAGGGAGCTTCGGATCCCCGCAATACGATACTCATTGTTGGCTTTCAGGCTGAGCACACGCTCGGGCGGCGGATAGTGGAGAAAGCCCCGATCCTTCGGATATTCGGCGACGAGATTCCATTGAAGGCGAACGTCGAGGTGATCAATGGGTACAGCGCTCATGCCGATCGAACCGAGCTGCGTACCTGGCTCGATGTGGTACGAGCAGGGTCGCCTGACCTGGCAACGATTCACCTCGTTCACGGTGAGCCTGAAGCGCAGGATACGCTGAAAACGACGCTCGAGGCGAAGGGGTACTCCGTGACCTGTCCGGAGCCGCACACGCGAGTGACCTTCTAGGTACCTTCCAGCGATGGCCCGGGCAGGACGCAGGATCCTAAAGCTGGCTGTCAGCACACTACTGGCTTTGCTTGTGTTCTGGGCTGGCTGGATGGGAGCAGTGCTGCTCTGGAGTGAGCTCGACCAGGCACGTCCCGCGGACTCTATTGTAGTCCTTGGTGCGGCCCAGTACGACGGACACCCGTCCCCTGTGTTGCGAGCCCGTCTGGACCACGCCGTTGGTCTGTGGAACAAGCGCCTGGCACGTGTCATGATCCTGACAGGAGGTACGGGCTTCGGCGATACTACGAGTGAGGCGGCCGTCAGCCGCGGATATATCCGGAAACACGGAGTTCCAGACGGGGCCATAATCCTCGAGAACGAGGGGCGAACCACCCGGGAATCACTGCAAGTTGTAGCGGGAATGCTTAAAGGAAGAGGATTCAAGACAGCAATCGTTGTGAGTGACCCGTTTCACATGCTTCGCTTGTGGATCCTGAGCCGGCGATTCGGGTTTACTCCTTATACATCACCAACCAGAACCAGCCCAATCTCCCCGAACCGGGAGGAGCGCTGGAAATACATGCTGAGTGAATCGTTCAAAGCACCAATGGCTTTCTTATTCGAGAGGAAAATGTGAGCCGCGCATTATTAGTATTAACTTGTTACTTAATAACGGCCATTTCAGGCAGCCTTCAGGCTCAGCCGGTTCCCAGAATCGCGTTCGAGAAGTACACACTGCCGAATGGGCTGGAGGTAATCCTCCACGAGGATCATTCAACGCCGATCGTGGCAGTGAATACCTGGTACAAGGTTGGGTCAGGCGACGAGAAGGTTGGAAAAACAGGATTCGCGCATCTGTTCGAGCACATCATGTTCATGGGCTCCCAGAATGTGCCCGTGGGAGTGTTCGACAAGGAGCTCGAGGCGGCAGGCGGCGACAACAATGGGTCGACCACGGAAGACCGGACCAATTACTACGAGGTCGTTCCATCCAACGCGCTTCCCCTCGCGCTCTGGCTCGACTCCGACCGGATGGGATTCCTGCTGCCGACGATGGACCTCCCGAAGCTCGACCTGCAACGAGACGTCGTGAAAAACGAGCGCCGGGAAAGTGTCGATAACGTGCCTTACGGAAAATCGGAGGAGATCATCCTGGCGGCACTTTATCCAAAAGGGCACCCATACTCGTGGTCGGTAATAGGGTCGATGGGGGATCTGAGCGCCGCATCACTCGATGACGTGAAGAATTTCTTCCGTACGTATTACGCCCCCAACAATGCGACGCTGTCTATCGCGGGTGATTTCGATCCCGTGAAGACGAAAGCCCTGATTCAGCAGTATTTTGCGGCGATTCCTCGAGGCCCGGCGCTTCCTGCGCGGCCAAATGTCCCTGTGATATCGCTCGTAAAGGACACATTCCTGTTGCTCGAGGACAAGGTACAGCTGCCACGGGCGTTCTATACCTGGCCGACAGTAAAGCTTTTCGCGAGCGATGATGCCGCGCTCGATGTTCTGGCGGCCGTCCTGGCGAGTGGCAAGAATTCCCGCTTGTACAAGCGACTCGTGTACGACAGCCAGGTGGCTCAGGCCGTGCGAGCGTCACAACAGTCCAGCAGGCTCGCGGGATTCTTCCAGATCGACGTAACGCCAAAGCCTGAACAGAGCCTCGCCGCTATCGACAAGGTCGTCCAGGAAGAGCTGCAGCGTCTGATGAACGAGCCGATCACGGCACGTGAGCTGGCCAGAGTTCAAAACTCGTTCAAGGCAAGCTTCCTGAACCGAATGGCCAGCGTGCAGACCAAGGCCGACATCCTGAACCAGTACAACTACATGGCTGGCACACCGGAGTATGTCCAGCAGGATGCGGCGCGTTACGAGCGCGTCACCCGCGAAGACGTACAGCGTGTGGCCAGGGTGTATCTCGCCAAACCGAGAGTGGTGCTGACTGTGGTGCCCGAGGGAAAACGCGAGATGATGCTTACATCAACCGGGAGTGCGCGATGATGTCGCAACGCTCGCTTGGATCGCTGGTGCTTGTCGCGGCGGCGGTGGGGATCCAGTCCGTTGCTGACGCACAGGCAGTCGATCGGTCGCGCGCGCCGACTCTGGGGCCGCCGCCGAAAGTCTCATTGCCGCCGATCATCACACGCGTGCTTCCAAATGGCCTGAAGCTCATGATTGTCGAGCAACATGAGCTGCCACTTGCCGATTTTGTGCTTGTTGTCGGGAGCGGAGGCACGGTCGACCCGTCGAAGAAGCCGGGAGTCGCCAACCTCACTTCGACGATGCTCGTCGAGGGCACCACGACACGGTCGAGCCTCGAGATAGCCGATCAGCTCGCGTTTCTCGGAATCGGCCTTGGCACCAACAGCAACTGGGATGCATCGACCGTTAGCCTGCACACGCCGACTGCACAGCTCGACAGCGCTCTGGCGCTCTTTGCGGATGTGATTCTCAGGCCATCCTTTCCGACGAGCGAGTTCGAGAGAATTCGAAAGAACAGATTGACCGAGCTGATTCAGCTCAAGGATCGGCCGACTGCAATTGCCAACCAGGCGTATGCGTCGATTCTCTACGGGACGTCGCATCCGTATGGCCAGGCCCTGATCGGAACGGAGGCCTCGATCACCGGAATGGCAACGAGCGATCTGGTGAACTACTACAAGACTCACGTCTTCCCGAATAACTCGACACTCATCATTGTTGGCGATGTGAACCCTGCTCAGATCGAACAGAAAATCGCCGGAATATTCGGCAACTGGCAGCGTGGAACGGTGCCGTCCTACACCCTCACCGACGCGCCGAAAGCAGGCAGTACGACGGTCTACCTGATCGACAAACCCGGCGCAGCGCAGTCGTCGTTCCGCATTGGCAGCATCGGCGTTCCCCGATCGACGAAGGACTATTTCGCGCTGACGGTGATGAACACGATACTTGGCGGCTCATTCACCAGCCGGCTGAATCAGAACCTGCGGGAGACGCACGGATATACATATGGAGCAGGTTCCCGCTTCGACATGCGGCGAGCCGCGGGACCATTTACCGCGTCGGCCGAAATTGTTGCCGCCAAAACAGACTCCGGATTGATCGAGTTCATGAAGGAGCTCAATGCCATTCGCAACGCTGTGCCGACGGACGAGCTCCTGAAGGCCAAGCGATACTTGCAGCTCGGGCTTCCAGCCGACTTCGAGACGACGCAACAGATCGCGACGGTGCTGGTCCCGGTAGCCCTCTATAACCTTCCCCTCGACTACTACAACAACTACGTGCAGAACATCGAGGCAATAACACAAGCGGACGTGCAGCGCGTGGCGAGGGAGTACATCAACCCGTCCTCGCTGGCGATTGTGATTGTGGGAGACCGAAAGAACATCGAGTTGGGCCTCAAGGCTGTGGGTACGGGGCCGATTTCAGTCCGGGATTTTTTCGGGAAGCCTGTCAGCCAGTAGTCCCGTCGCGTCCCGCGTTGCCCGGATGAAAAAGCAGGACTTCCCTCAGGTCCTGTTTTTTATTTCTGCAACGCTGCGCTGATCCAGCGCCAATAGCCTGGCCCGGCGACATAGGCGACGTCATTGTGTGACGCCTCCGGTACGAGAAGCAATTCGCCCTTCACCTTGGCCGCAGCGAATACGTCGTTGCCCATTTGCGGTGGAATGATACGGTCGCGCGCACCATGGGCGACCGAGACGGGCGCATCGATCGCAGCCACTTTTGCGACTGTATCGAAATGAAATCGGGCGATTGCATCCCATACGAAATGGACGGCTCTCCAGCCGATTATGCGGCTCATTGCCCGCGCGGAAGTAAAAGGAGACTCGAGAAGTAATGCGAGCGGACGGTGCCGTGCCGCGAGCTCGGTGGCGATCGCGCTGCCCAGCGAGTGTCCATAGATGGCGATGCGGTCGGCAGAAACACCGAGCTCACCGCGTGCGAACTCGTAAGCAGCCTCCGAGTCGAGCTGTGACCCTCTGTACGTCGGTCGTCCGCCAAGGTTCATGTAGCCCCGGTACTCGGTCAGCATTACGGCAAAACCAGTAGCTCGGTTGACCTCTTTCGCCCAGTCAATCCCGTTTATCGCGAGATCTGCATTGCCGTGGAACGAAAGCAGAAGGCCCGTCGCCGTCTTCGGGTCTCCAACGATATAAGCGAGAAGCGGCTGGCCATCGCGAGCCTTGTACGACACACGGCTTGCTTCGACCGTTTCCAGTCGTGGCGAGCGAGGCGGCTGAAAAGCGATGCGCTCCTGAAAGAGCCAGACAACTCCCACAAAAACCACCAGGCCAGTAAGCACCAGACTGGTGATGTTGAGGATGATCGCCATCACGGATGGTCCAGGAATTGAGAACGGGCGGAGCGGGCGTCGCGATGGGTTACCCTGCCAAGGCATCTCACCCAATTTACGCCAATGCGAATACCGATCGACACATTTCGCCTGGATAACGGCCTTTTCGTAACGCTATCAGAGGATCGGACCGCACCGATTGTCGCCGTCAACCTCTGGTATCATGTCGGCTCTGCAAACGAACGACTGGGGCGAACGGGCTTTGCCCACTTGTTCGAGCACATGCTTTTTCAGGGATCGCAGCACGTCGGGTCCAACGAGCACTTCGAGCTGATACAGCGAGCGGGCGGAACACTCAATGGGTCGACGTGGCTGGAGAGGACGAACTATTACGAGACAGTTCCCTCGAATCAGCTGGCGCTCGCCCTCTGGCTGGAAGCAGACCGAATGGGCAGCCTGCTGCCGGCGATGACGCAGGAAAAGCTGGATACACAACGCGACGTCGTGAAGAATGAACGCCGCTGGTCCATCGACAATCAGCCTTATGGAACGTGGCTGGAGCGGCTCTCGGCGCTCACGTTCCCGGAGTCACACCCGTTTCATCACTCGCTGATCGGTTCCATGGAGGATCTTTCCGCAGCGTCGCTCGACGATGTCAAGCAATTCTTCGAGACGTACTACACTCCGGATAATGCAGTGCTTGCGATCGCCGGCGACTTCGATCCTGCCGAAGCTCGCATGCTGGTCAAGAAATATTTCAGCGGGATTCCCCGAGGTCCTGGAAAGCCGCCGCTCATGGGGATGGACGTACCGCCAATTTTTGGACAGCCTTCGCGCCTCGTGGTCGACGACGATGTGGCCTTGCCGCGTCTCTATCTGGCATTCCGGTCTCCAGTCTTTGGGAGTGATGACTATTATGCGGCGAGTGTTGCCGGTGCGATTCTGGGCATGCGTAGAGGCAGCCGTCTGCACCGGTCGCTGGTGCGTGAGCGACAGGTAGCGGCGGATGCTTCAGCGTTCACGTTCGACCTTGCCAAATCAAGTGATCTCCTGGTGGTCGACGTCATCGCGCGCCCTGAAACAACACCCGAAAGGCTCGAGGAAGAAGTCAGTCGCGAAGTCGACCGTCTGATACAGGATGGCGTGCGGGAGGAAGAAGTCGAGCGGGCGGTCGCACTGATCGACACGGAGATCGTCACAGCGCTGCAGTCAGCGAGTGAGCGAGCGGACAGGCTGTCGATGTTCGCTACGTACTTCGGCGAGCCGGAGCTCCTGAACGAACAGCCCGCGAAATACCAGGATGTAACAGTCAAAGCCATCAATGAGTTCGCTGCTTCGAGACTTGGCCCGGAGAACCGTGCGACACTGCTCTTCGTCCCGAGAACGGAGACCGCTGATTCCGGCGTAAGAACACCGCCGTCGATCGCGGCATGACGATCTCGACGCGGCCGGCGCCAGGGCCATCGCGGACATTTCAGTTCCCGCGATTCGAGCGCACCGCGTTACCGAATGGGCTCCAGATAATTGTTTCGCCTGTCCGAAAGCTTCCCGTCGTCACTGTGCTGGCAGTGATCGATGCCGGGGCTACGTCCGATCCCCCCGGACGCGAAGGCCTGGCGCAGCTCACCGCCGGGGCTTTGAGGGAAGGCACCGTTAAACACGATGGTATTCAGGTACTGGAAGGTTTTGAGAAACTTGGCTCTTCGCTCGAGGCTGGCGCAGACTGGGACAGCACAGTCGTGAGCATGACCCTCCTGCGGGACAAGCTGACGGCAGGGCTGGAGCTCATGACTGAGGTACTCACCTCCCCCTCTTTCCCCGAGCGAGAAGTGGAGCGCCTCAAAGCCGAACGGCTTGCCGAAAGAGCACAGATTCTGGCCGAGCCAAGGGGCCTGGCTGACGAGTCGTTCTCGAGATTCCTGTATGCGAAGGGCTCGAGATACAGTGAGCCAATGGCCGGGACGACCGCATCGGTGTCTGTCATTACTCGTGACGAGGCGACCGCCTTCTTTGCGTCGCGCTATACACCCGATGCGGTAACGGTGATAGTCGTTGGGGACATCGACACTGAGGAGGCGGTGAAGCTCATCTCGGCGACGCTGGGCGGGCGGACAGGAAAAAGGTCTTCCGTAGACGCTGCCTCTGTAACGCAGACCCGACGCACTCGTGCGGTGGAGATAATCGCCAAAGATGACGCAGCGCAGGCAGAGCTACGTCTTGGACACATCGGGATCCCGCGATCTCACCCTGATTATTTCAACGTAGTCGTGATGAACGCACTCCTCGGCGGATTGTTCTCGTCCCGAATCAACCTCAATCTCAGAGAGCGACACGGCTACACCTACGGGGCCTCGTCCTTCTTCGACTGGCGGCGTGAGCCTGGGCCGTTCGTGATCGCAACCGCCGTTCAGAGTGAAGTTTCGGCGGCGGCCATAAGTGAGACTCTGAAGGAAATCGATGGGATGAGAACCGAAGAGGTTCCCGAGGAGGAGCTGTCGCTGGCAACGAGCTACCTGGAAGGCGTTTTTCCGATACGGTACGAAACGACAGCCTCAATCGCATCCGCACTCGCGAACCTGGTCGTTTTCGGTCTTCCGGAAAATTTCTATGACGCTTATCGGGAGAATATTCATGCCGTACGACCGTCGGACGTCCTCCGGGCAGCGCAAGCCTACGTCTTTCCCGAGATGCTGCAAATCGTCGTTGTTGGAGACCCTGCGGTAGTGAAGGAGCCTATCGAGAGGCTCGAGCTCGGTGATCTATCAGTGCGACCCGCTGCTGAAGCGTGAAGAGACAGCAAGCCACGGAAACCGCTATGCCCGGAAAGGTCTCTTCCCGCCGTGTTTATACCGGCAGGGTCATCTCGCTGGACGTGGATCAGGTGCGCTTTCCGGATGGAACGATTGGCGAGCTGGAGATGATTCGGCACTCGGGAGCAAGCGCGGTCGTTCCGTTGCTTGACACATCCAAAGTAGATCCCGACGTCCTTCTGATCCGCCAATACCGGTACGCCGCTGACGGCTATCTCTATGAGATCCCGGCCGGTCGTCTCGATCCGGACGAGTCTCCGGAGGAATGTGCCGGGCGAGAGCTACGAGAGGAAACGGGATACTCGGCGAGACACGTGCGACAGTTGACTACCATCTACACGACGCCAGGGTTTACGGATGAGCTGATCCATATTTTTGTGGCGGAGGAGCTCACCGGCGGGGTAGCGAATCGCGAGCCCGATGAGTTTATGGAGCTCCATCCGATTCCTCTTTCACAGGCCGTAGCGATGGTCCATTCGGGTGAAATCGTCGACGCCAAGACTGCCCTGGGGCTGCTCCTGGCCCACGCGAGCCATCGGCCAAAGTAAACCCTAGAAGGCCAAACGGACTCCAACCAGCGTATAAGGAAGGCCCAACGTATAAGGAATGCGCCCAAAGTTGTCTTGAATTGAGGACACCAGGGCGCGCGGGGCGGGACAAGCAGGGTGGAGGAGGAGGGCTAAGTCATTGTCATTGAATGGCCTATTTCGCTGACCGAGGGTCGGCATACCCCCTGCATTATGGACCAGGGCAAGGACTTTTACCCAGGAGGCACTCACGGGTTCTTCTGTTGTCAGAGTCTCATCTATTCGGGGGTAGTCAATGGCAAGTATCGCTCGTAAACAAGAGATTCCGAATCAAGGAATTACCGTCAGGGAGCGACTGCGGGCGATGGACGATTCAGCCGTCGTCACCGCTTTCCTGGGGGGAGAGGAAAGGGCGTTTTCGGAGCTGGTGGAGAGGTATCAGACCCGCCTGCTGAACTTCATTTACCGGACGATCGGTGATCGGGAGAAGGCGGAGGATCTGGTTCAGGAAGTGTTCATCCGGGTGTACCGGCATCTTCATCGTTTCGACAGGTCGAAGAAGTTTTCGACGTGGGCGTACACGATTGCATCGAATCTGGCGAAAAACGAGCTCCGGAACCGCTCGCGAAATCCGCTGGTATTGATGCAGACGGTTCAAAAGAACTGGCAGGATGACGATCGGCCGCTGCAATTCGAGGATACCACCTCGCGGCCGGATGACATGTACCGGAAGCGGCATCTGCGGGAAATAGTCGAGGAAGCGGTGGCAAAGCTGCCCGAGCATCATCGGCACGTCTTTGTCCTCCGGGAGCTCGAGGGGAAGTCCTACGAGGAGATCGCCGAGATCACAGACTGCAACCTCGGCACGGTCAAATCGCGACTGAACAGGGCAAGGAACTCCTTCGCGGAGATTGTTGCGCCCTACATGGAGTAGAGTTATGAGTTGGGGGGGAACCAGTACCCGTCGAACGGGTACTGGTACCCAGACCCCCCGAACCATGCCTCATGGACTGTCGCGAATTCCATAAAACACACTCCGCCTTCATCGACGACACGCTGTCCGGTATCGAGCTTGTCGGCGTGCAGCGGCACATTGCCGAGTGCGAAGAGTGCGCGAAGCACGACGCGATCGTTCGCCGCTCTCTCTTGGTATTTCGAAATCTTCCAAGGATCGAGCCATCAGCGGATTTCTCGGAGCGGCTGAATGTTCGACTCCGTGAGCTGAAGGACGCCGAAGCCGCTCCGGTATTTCACCATTCCCGCACATTTGCAGCGACGATAGCAGTTTCGAGTGCACTGATGCTCGGGTACATCGGCAGCTCACTGCGCGACGTGGATGCTTCCCGGGACATTGTCTTTCCTCCAGTCGTGGCTAGCATTCCCGAGCAGGAATTCGCTCCAATTACCACCCCGGCACCGGCACTGGTTGCCTCCGTTCCCGCCGGGCTTCCGATCTGGACGGCCGCGCTTTATGCAGAGCTGGCACCGATTCATTTCGCATCCGCGGACCTCCAGCTCACTAACAGCGGACGATAATCCCCAGGCCTCCAGGCCCGGGGATTTTCCTCAGGAACTCCGTGAAGAGCGGGGAAGACTCGGAAGGAGTTCCTGCTGAATCTTTTTCTATATTAGCAGCATGTCCAAGGCTGCACTAAAGTCGCTCGGAGAGGTTTTGAAGCGGCAGTCATTCGACGCCGCGTACTACATCTGCGGCGAAGACGACTTTCAGAAAGAAGACGCGATGAGGCGGCTCATTGCGGCAGCGACCGACCCCGGGATGCGGGATTTCAATCTCGACGTTCGCCATGCGCAGGACGTCGACCCAAAATCGATGGATGCGCTTCTTTCATCCATGCCGATGATGGCCGAGCGTCGAGCCGTGGTGATTCGTGATGCGGGTGCGCTGCGAAAGGACGCACGAAAAACTGTCGAGCAGTATCTCGAAAAACCTTCAGCTGATATGCTACTGTTGCTCGTCGAGGCAACAGGCGGAAAAACGGACAAGGAGCTCACGCGTCTGGCGACGGTTCTTGAATTCGATACGCTGACAGCCGACAGAATCCCCCGATGGATTTCCCATCACGTTACGGTGAACCTCAAAGAGGCGATATCTGCAGGAGCCATCGACCTGCTTCAGGCAGCGGTGGGAAACGACTTGCACCAATTGGTGACTGAGCTGGAGAAGCTCGCAAGCTTCGCAAACGGGCGAGAAATCACCGAGGAAGCCGTTTCCGAAGTGGTAGGAGTCCGCCGGGGTGAGACAATGGCGGATCTTCTGGATGCGATTGGGAGGCGTGACGTAAAGCGCGCGCTGACACTGGTCGACCACGTTCTTGAGCAGCCGAAAACCAGCGCGGTTCTGATCGTCATGGCGCTTGCAACGCAAACGGTCGCATTGGCATGGGGGAGGTCGAAGCTCGACGAAGGCCTGCAACCCGGACAACTGCAAAACGACTATTGGAACCTGTTGAAACAGTCCGGGTCGGCATTCACCGGGCGCCCATGGGGTAGTGCAGTAACCGCGTGGGCCTCGGCTGCAGGGTCATGGGAAACAGAATCGCTGCAGCGTGCGCTCGACGCCTTGCTGACAGCCGATCTGACGCTCAAGGAAAGCAGGGTTTCATCGGAAGAGCAGGTGCTGACCACGCTCATTCTGGCGATGTGCGCCGGAACTGAACAGAAAATTGCCGCATAGGAAGCCAAGGAGTAGAGATGTCAAGGAAGTGGGCGGTCGTAGCGATGATGTTGGTACCGGTAGTGAGTCAGGCACAGGGTAGTCCCGACAGTGCGGCGTATCGGAGAGCGCAAACGCTTGTAAATGATGGGAACGCCGCAACCGGCAGAGCGATCGTGGACTCGATAATTGCTCGCGCGGCTCCGGGGACGAACGCATACGCCGAGGGTCTGTACTGGAGGGCTGTTCTCTCCGCTACGGCCGCGGATGCGGAGATGGACTATCGCCGAGTCGTCGTCGACTATCCGCTTTCGCCACGCGTGGAAGACGTTCTGCTCCGGCTTGCCCAGCTCGAGCTCGCGCGCGCCGACTATGACGGAGCACTACAGCACCTGAACCGGCTTACGCTCGAGCATCCGACCGGCGTGACAAGGGCGCGTGCCGGGTACTGGACGGCGCGTGTTCTGTTCGAGAAAAACGATGTGCAGCGCGCGTGTGCCGTGAACGCGGACGCGCTCGCGCAAACGAATCCGAATGACGTAGAGCTGCGGAATCAGATCTCGTATCTCAATCAGCGCTGTGTCGGTGTAGTGATCGCGAGCTCCGTTGCACCGATTTCCACCAACGTTCCGGCGAGTGACCCAACGAGTAACCCCAGCGTGAATGCTTCGGTGCCGAAAACCGACTCCGTTGTCGTCAAGTCGCCTACTGTTGCCCTAAAGCCGTCAATGCAACCACCGTCGACTCCGCGGGACGTGAGTCCGTCGATGATTACTCCACCGGCACCGGCACCGGCACCGGCACCGGCACCGGCACCGGCACCGGCCGCAGCGAAAAAAACTGTGGCAACGGTGAAGCCGGTGACTCCTACCCCGGCTGCGGCATCGGACGAAGGTGGATATTCCGTTCAGGTCGCTGCGTACAACGTGAAGTCGCAGGCACAAGCGATGGTGGCCAAGCTCAAGAAGAGCGGCTACGACGCCCGCGTCTCAGGCACCGGCGCCCCATTCCGCGTAAGGATTGGCCACTATCCCACGCAGGCGCAGGCGAGTGCAGTGATGCGTTCACTCAAGGCAAAGCAGATCAACGGGTTTGTGGTGAAGGCCGAATAGCAGTGAGCCGCGCTTCATCAACTCCGTTGATGCAGCAGTACCGGGAAATAAAAGCCCGGCACCAGGACGCAATTCTGTTTTTCCGGATGGGTGACTTCTACGAGATGTTCTACGAGGATGCTGAAGTAGCATCCCGTGCACTCGGGTTGACGCTCACTTCGCGAAATAACGGAGGGTCTGCGGAGGTTCCTCTCGCGGGAGTTCCGGTGAAAGCGGCGGGCGAGTACCTGCGCCGCCTCGTTCAACAAGGCTTCAAAGTCGCGATCTGCGAGCAGACTGAAGATCCGAAGTTCGCGAAAGGCATTGTCCGGCGTGAAGTGATCGAGACAGTCACGCCAGGTGCTGCATACGCCGACGATATGCTCGACGGATCACGCAATAATTTCCTGTGTGCGATCCATTCTTCGGGCGATTCAGTTGGCATCGCCGCCGTAGACGTGACCACAGGCGAGCTCAGACTCATCATGACGTCTGCCGGTGACGCCGATGCTGCATTGTCGCGCCTTACGCCTCGTGAAATTCTGGTTGCGCGAGAATCGACTCCGGCCAGACTGACGCAGCACAGCCGGGAAGAAGGCGCTCTGGTTACGGAGCGCGAGCCCTGGGAATTCGACGTCGGGCTCGCAGCAGAGGAGCTGACACGCCAGTTCGGCGTCGCTTCCATCGAGGGAATCGGCATCACCGAGTCCGATGGTCCCGCGGTCGCGGCCGCAGGAGTGCTGATGCGCTATCTGCACGAGCTGCAGCCGGGAGGAATTCCGCATCTGACCCGGCCCAGGGTAGAGCGGCCTGGCGGCACGATGCCTCTCGACGAAATGACACGCCGGAATCTCGAGCTCGTGGAATCGCTGCGGGGAGGAGGCGACGAAGGCACGCTCCTCGGCGTTCTCGATCGCACCCTCACTCCGATGGGCTCGAGGCTTCTGCGCCAATGGCTGCTCGCGCCGTTGACGAGCCGCACGGCAATCGAAGCACGGCTCAGCGCTGTAGGTCTTCTGGCGGCCGACCCGATTGTTCGGGAGGCAATGAGAAGTGCTCTGGACGGTGTTCGCGACGTGGAACGGCTCGCCAGCAAGACAGCGTCTGCGCGGGCGACGCCGCGAGAGCTCAGAGCACTCGGTAATTCAATCGAGCGATTGCCGGCGGTCGAAACGGTATTGAAGCAGCTGGCAGCGCAGGATGGCGGTGAGTCGGGGAATCCACTCGCTGCACTGATGAGCCAGTGGGATGCATGCGCCGACCTCGGTGACGACATCACGAAGATACTGGTCGAGCGCCCTCCGCTGACACTTGGCGACGAGCCAAGCATTCGTACCGGCGTTGACGCTCAGCTGGACGAATGGCGGACGCTGCGTGACGGAGGAAAGGACGGGATTGCGCGGATTCAGATGGAAGAGCGGTCCAGAACCGGCATCAGCTCGCTGAAGGTCGGCTACAACCGTGTGTTCGGATATTTCATCGAAGTCACCAACACCAACACGCACCTGGTGCCGGCGGATTATCAGCGGCGACAGACGCTCACCGGAGCGGAAAGATATGTCACGCCGGCTCTGAAGGAGTTCGAGGAGAAGGTTCTGACGGCCGCCGAGAGAATCGAGGAGCGCGAACGCGAGGTGTTCGAGGCGCTCCGCCGGCGAATCGGCATCCAGGTGAGGCGACTACAGTGTGTCGCGCGGCTGACTGCCGAGCTGGACGTGCTTGCCGCCCTGGCCGAAGTAGCCGAGCGGGAAGGATACGTTCGACCAGAGATGACCGACGGGTTCGACCTGGAGATAGTTGCCGGACGCCACCCGGTCGTCGAGCGGATGATGCAGCGGGAGAGATTCATTCCCAACGACGTGCGCTTGGTCGAGACCGCGCGGATGATCATCCTGACCGGGCCGAACATGGCCGGAAAGTCCACGATTCTGCGCCAGGTCGGCTTGATCGTTCTCCTGGCGCAGATTGGATCCTTTGTTCCCGCTTCGCGCGCGAAAATCGGCGTTGTGGACAGATTGTTCACGCGCGTGGGAGCAAGCGACAACCTCGTTCGTGGACAATCCACCTTCATGGTGGAGATGTCGGAGACGAGTGCAATTCTTCATACGGCGACGCGGTCCAGCCTTGTTCTGCTCGATGAGATAGGGCGCGGCACTTCGACGTACGACGGAGTATCGATTGCGTGGTCGGTGAGCGAGTACCTGCACGACAAAGTCGGCTGCAAGACGGTGTTTGCAACGCACTACCATGAGCTGACGCAGCTCACCGACGAATTAGCAGCAGCTTGCAACTATAGTGTTCAGGTACGCGAAGTGGAGGGGCGGGTGCTATTCCTGCATCGGCTCGTACCAGGTGGGGCCGACCGCTCTTACGGAATCGAGGTCGGGCGCCTGGCAGGACTTCCGGAGGAAATCCTGCAGCGCGCCAGGGCATTGCTCAGTCTGTTCGAGGGGGCTCAGATCGTAACCGCACTGGGACGAACGAAAGACGCTGTGACGAGTGGGGGCCCGGGGAAACGTAAGCCCAACGCCGTAGAGCAGCTGCCGCTCTTCGGATCGGCTCCGCATCCGATAATCGAGGAGCTCAAGGATCTCAAGCCGGACGAAATGAAACCGATAGACGCACTGGCCATTCTCGATCGCCTCGTGACGCGTGCAAGGCAGTCGTAGATTACGGTGATGTCAATGAAGTACGCGGTCTGTGCGGCGGTGCTGCTTGGCGTTCTGGCCTCGACAGGCTGCAACAGAGGCGAGGAATCCGACGAGCCGTTTTCGGGTGTCGGAGCGAGACCTGACGTGCTACCCGTAATGCTCAACAAGGACCTGCCTTTCAGGTATCCCGCTGCGTTGTATGCCAAGAAGGTTCAAGCGAACGTGACTCTAAGGGTGTTCATCGACGAGGAAGGGGTGGTGGT
>JALYJX010000035.1 GCA_030775065.1 Gemmatimonadota bacterium
CTTCCATAGAGAAGGTGAATCGCGGTAGTTCGTCCGTGACGTTCCGCGACGTCGCCCACGAATGGCTTGAGACTCGGCGCGGGGGTTGGTCAAAGATCCACTATGAGAAGAGCAGTCAAGCTTTAAAGCGCGACGTAATGCCAAAGCTCGGCGGGTACCGCGTGGCCGACATTACGGCGGCTGTCGTTGCTCCCGTGGTGCAATCGATTGCGAAACGCGGGGCGGCTGAGACTGCGAGCAAGGTCTTACAGAACATCAACGCGATATTTCGCTACGCAGAAGGGAAGGGACTCTGCATGTCCAATCCCGCCATTGCTGCGAAGGAGTTGCTGCCTCGCAAACGGGAGCACAGCCAGCGGCCGGCGCTGCTCAACTTCGATGCGCTTGGCGACATACTGCGACGTGCGGACCTTGCTCAATTGTCGCCAGCGGTGCGGGCCGCTCATCGACTAATTGCCTTCAGTGCTGCCAGAATTGGCAACGTTATTACGGCCGAATGGGATGAGTTTGACTTAGGCGATTCGCCGCGGTGGGTAATTCCGCGCAGCCGGATGAAGATGAAGGACCGCGTTCACGATCATGTCGTGCTGCTCGGTCCGACGATCGCGAATGAGTTGCGTACCTGGCGGCGTATGACCGGCGGCAGGGGCTTTGTGTTTCCCTCTCCAACCGGGCGCGCGCACATCACGCACGAGTCAATTGAGAAAGCGTATCGGGTTACGCTCAAACTTGAAGGGAAGCATGCGCCTCATGGCTGGCGCTCTGCTTTCTCGACGCTCGCGAAAGAAAACGGGTTTTCGCGTGAAGCCGTCGAGCTCGCGCTAGATCATATCGCTGACAATGCGGTTGTGCGGGCGTATGATCGCGGCGAACGTCTCGAGGAGCGCACTCGACTCGCCCACTGGTGGGACGCGCAGCTGGTGGCGGCGCAGCTCCGTGAGGCTGTCACTCCGTTGCGGAAGGTTGCTTCCTAAATGGCGGTAACCTCATCCGCGCTTGCAGCATTGGCGCTCGCTCATGCAATGGAGGGCAAGAGCCACGGCAAACGAAAGCGCGGGCGTCCCTCCAAGCCACGACATTCCACGCTGTTGACCGGGCCGACATCAAAGCCGAAGCGACCGCGCGGAAAGCCTGCGCGTTACAGCGCGGCCCACATGGTTTGGTATCTTGGCGCGCTCGATGAGGTCAAGACGCGAGCCTTACAGGAGGACGGTAAATCTCTTTCAGACGCGGCGGCTATCCGTCGTCATGCAATGGAGTATTACCGCTCTTGGCTGCGTGACAATCCGTGGAAGGGCAAGCCGAAAGCTCCAAGCGCAAACGAGATACTTTTTCGAACCGAGAAGAAGCGACGCAATCCGAAATTCCTCGATGCCGATGACCGGGTGATTGAGGCGGAAGCTAAGAGGCTTGTCGATCCTCAAATGAACAGGCTCAAGGTCGAAGTATCCCGGTTCCGAAAGCTGGCAGCACGCTGAAAGTATTTTCCGTCGATTATTGTAACAGAAGCCTCAATTACAATGGGTGCCATACAGTGATAGCTAGGAGCTATTGGTATGGCGCGCATTCTTAGAAGGCCCGCAGTCGAAGAGAAAACTGGTCTACCAACCTCCACTCTATATCTCAGGCTGCAACAGGGGCGGTTTCCAGCGCCGATAAGTCTTGGCGCACCTGGCGGTGCAGTCGGCTGGCTCGAAGAGGAAGTTGACCAATGGATCGCTGACCAAGCGCGATCAGCTCGACGCGAGCAGCAGCCGATAGTAGCGACGGCGTGAAGTGCACGCTTCGCCTGCTATCGGCCTTTTTGTATCCAACATCGGGCATGCCGTTTTGACAGTCCCGTCAGGCAAGCTTGCTCCACTTGCCCGCTGGCGCGATGAGCTCCGACGTGGAGCGCGCACCATTCATCAATGCGATGATCTACTGCGCGCTGCGTGTCGTCACGCGTCTGCGGAAGAGTTCGACCGAATGGGATTGCGCTCTATCGGTGATGAGTTGAGACGTGAAGCCTCGGCGATACTCGGACACACCGCTGAGCCCACTGCATCGGACGCGTGGAGCAATGTAGCGGATGTAGCGTTGAAATCGCATGGCGGGCCGCGCGCGAAAGTGGACCCGTTCCGCGGACTCATCCGATGAACGCAAGGGCTCTTTCGCTCGAATCCGACAACCTTCAGGTCATCGCGATTGTGAATGGCCGCGCGAAGGCGGATGTGTTCCTGCGAATGCGCGGAACCACAGCAACCATTCACGGTGACGCCTTCAATCCCGTTGCCGTCTCGAATCGCGAAGCGTTCATTTCTCGGTTGCCGGCCGATATTCAGGCTGAGGCTGCGCCGCTCCTCGGAGAACTCGCTGAACAGGTTGCCGCAGAGCGGGCGAAAGGTGGCGCTGCGCGCAAGCTAGTAGATGAGGATCCGTTTCCGGTTGTCGATCCGTGGTCCAGTGTGGTAAATGGCGCACGGTTGCTGGATGACCTGGTCGCGTTCATTGATCAATACGTCGTCCTTCCCCCTCACGCAAACGTAGCGGTCGCCCTGTGGGTGTTGCACACATACTTGCTCGACGTCACCGACTACACTCCGTATTTGTTGGTCACCAGTCCGGTGAAGGCTTGCGGCAAAACAACGCTACTCGAGTTGCTGCTGCACCTTGCACACCGCGCACAGATGACCGGAGGCATTACCGCCGCCGCTCTGTATCGTCGCATTGACCGCCTGTCGCCGACCATGTTGCTGGACGAGGTGGATACTCAGCTTCGGCGGGATGGCGGTGAAAATCTACGCGGAGTCTTGAACACCGGATTCCAACGATCCGGTAAGCATACGATCTGCGTCGGCGACGAACACAAGGACACAGATTTCTCAACCTTCTGCCCAAAGGTGCTCGCTGGCATCGGGAAGGTGTGGGACACGGTAACGTCTCGGTCAATTCCTCTGCGCCTCGCCAGAGCCACCAAACAGGAGCAGTTTCGCCTCACCAAGATTCGCGGCGACAGAATCAACGAAGCCTGCCTGCCGTTGAAACAACGAATGGCACGGTGGGCAACCGATAACCGACCGTCGCTGAAGGTAGCGGATGCTGTAGCGCCTGACGCTCTCGGTGCGCGCCAAAGTGATGTATGGCGGCCGCTGCTGGCAATCGCTGACGCCGCCGGGGGCGCTTGGCCGGAACTTTCACGTACTGCTGCATGTGCCCTTTACGGCATTGCCGAAGAAGAAGGCGACAGCGGGCTACTCCTTCTCCAAGACCTGAAGTCTCTTTTCGATCTGCAAGGAGGCGGAACGCTCAGCACAAGTTCTATCCTTGAAGCGCTCGCGGCAATGGAGGATAGGCCGTGGCCTGAGTACTCGAACCATCGACCAATTAGCAAGCGGGGCCTCGCGTCTTTAGTTGGCCGCTTCGGTGTGAAACCCAAAAATATCCGTCTGGGCAGTGAAGTCGTGAAGGGTTACGAATACTCGGCACTGCAACCGGCATTTACTACGTACCTAACGCCCTCCGCGATAGTCGCTACATCCGCTACAGACAACATTTCGCCCGGCGTAGCGGATGTAGCGGATGAACAAGAGGGTGTAGGCACTACGTCTCTGCAGCTCGACCGCTCCGAAAAAACTCTATCAACGGATATAGTTTCTGGCGCTGGCAAGACACTGAGCCCAAAGGCAGAGGCGAATCGGATCACGCTGACGCCGGCGGAAGAAGCAGCCTACTTGAGAGGTGTTGCATGAGCCGTCAACGCTCTGCAGCGTCGCCTCGAGGAGCGAATCACCGCCAAACAGCGGTTGAAACAGCGGTTGAACTCGTACCGCAGCCACACGGTGGGGCGCTGCTACCCGGTGGCAAGCCTGGCAACAAGGGCGGCGGTCGATTACGTGAAAGGTTGTTCGAGCTCGCCCACGACCGCAGCGTCGATCTAATCGAGCAGATGCACGCCGCTGAAATCACGTACTCGCTGAACGCTGTTTGCGAACACTGCGGTAAGACATCGAAGGGCCCTGAAACTTTCGGGGATCTTCTCAAGGTTGTGCCAAGTCCGGACGCCAGGCTGCGCGCTGCCGAAATCCCCCTGCGGTACACGCTAGGCCGCGAATCTATCGTGCGGTTGGAAGGCTTCCCCGACGCGCAGCGCGCCTTCTTCACCATTGAGCAGGTGATGAGGGCAAGCCTGAGTGAGCCCGTTGCGGACTCGTTAATGGCCCAAATCACCGAATCACTGAGGACAATGTGACAAATCTTATCTTCGACGCATGGCAATCTCGCGCAAACGTAATCGCCCCAAAATACGAATGGCCCGAATGGGGTCTGCTTCTTATGGGCTACAGCGGAAAGGATGACCCGCGTGTGAGCTCTCTCGCGCCGCCCGATCGTGAATACACGTGGGAACAGGTGCTGACCGCGAGTCGGCAACCGATTGACCCCGAATTGCAATCGCGAATGGATGCAAGCCAACGGGCCTTTGACGTTGGCTGGAACGTGCTCCTCAAGAGTGGACGCAAAGGCGTTCCGGCAAGCGAAATCATTCCTCGTCGGACATGGGATCAACTCACTCTCTACCATCAGAGCATTCTCGAACGAGTAGCCGAGAACCCGCCCCGTTCTATCAATGTTCACTCGACCTTCACCCCACACGGAGATAACGGACAATGATTTTCGACGCGCAGAATTACCTATCGGACGGCCAGGTGCTCGTAGCATCCGGAGCGTCTACCAATTCAATCGCGATCGGTGCCGCAAACCGTCGCCTCTTTGGCGGCGAGTTGCTACGGTTTCTCGTGTGGCTCGATGCGGAAGCGAAGGACAGCGACGCCAACGAGACCTACACGGTCAAAGCCCAGACCGACGACAACGAAGGTTTTCTCTCTCCGACAGACATCAGCCCGGCCACGACGATTCCACGCGGCTCGGCAGTCGGCGCGCGGTTCTACGTCGAGGCTTCGCGCGATGCGTTGGTCAATGGGTTCATCCGTCTGTACTTCACACTTGGCGGGACTGATCCGGACGTGTCGGTGTCCGCTGTGCTGCTTCCAGAGGAGTGGTCTGCAGGCGTTCACGGTGCGAACGACGGCAACGCTTTCCCCATCGGTTACACGGTCGCCTAGCATGGCTGTGGCATCCTCAACGCTGGCTGCATTCGCGATTGCCGGTGCGCTCGGATACAAGGCCCGGCAAGGAGCGCAGCAAGGCCCGACTATCCCGGCTCCTCCATCGATACCGGATCAACCCGTTAGCCCTGACCCGACTCGGGCGTACACTGACGCGCTCGCCCGTCAGAAGAGGAGAAGCACGGTCGGCATGATGGGACGGACATCGACACTGCTTACCGGGCCGCAGGGCGTGACGTCGAGCGTGCCCGCGCAGCGAAAGAACCTTCTGGGCTCCTAGGAGAAATCAGAATGCCGCTCACTGTTCCGCGATACAACGGGCCCAAGGTCTCGCCGGCGGCGTTGCCTGGCAGGCGCATCTCGCCCGACGCGCCAGCCTCCGCCTTTCAACCGGCGCAAGGAATCGACTTCTCAGCCATCGGGAATCTGGCGACACAGATTTATGAGGAAGAAGCGCAAAAGGCTGATGAAATAGCCAAGATGACCTCAGAGTCGGAGCTAGACAAATCCGCCACCGAGTTGACTGTTGGTCCGAATGGCGTCCTCCGGCGCAAGGGAAAGAACGCCTTCAGCGCACCGGAAGAGGTAGCAGAGGCTTGGCGCAAGCGAGTGTCTGAAATCGACCAGGGCTTGAAGACTACGCGCCAGAAAATGGCGTTTCGGAAAGCCGCCGCGCAGGCCTGGCAAGGAATCGACAGAACCGTGCAATCTCACGTCGCCCGGGAACGGACGGAGTACGACGCGGAGGAGTACCAGGGCTCCCTTGTGAATTCCCGGAACATCGCAGTCGCCGCATTCACAGATCCCGAAGCAATCGCGCTCTCAATCAAAAAGCAGACTGAGACAACCTTGCAATACGCCCACCGCAATGGGTGGTCGGAGGATCAGATTGAGGCCAAAGTGTCGGAAGCTGTGAGCAAGACGCATCTCGGGATTATCAACCGCATGGCGGACTCCCCGAATCTCATCAATGGGATGGACCCGGATCTTGCCGCTCAGAAATACTACGACCAGCACAAGAATGAGATTGCTGGCACATTACGCGGGCAGATTGAAGCGACGCTCGACGAACAGTCAGTGCGTGGGGAAGGACAGCGGAAATCGGACGAGATTTACGAGCAGTCGGGTTCTCGCGCGGAAGCATTGGAAGCGGCGCGGAGGATAAAGAACCCAAAGGTCCGAGAGGAAACGGAGCAGCTGCTTAACCGGCGGTACGATCAAGACCGGGAGATTCAGCGGGAGAACCAAGACACGCTCTACCTACAGGCGAAGAATATTCTCGACACGCGTCCCGGCGCTCGGGCGAGAAGCGTCATACCGGCTCGCATTTGGAATCAGCTCGACGTTGGGCAGAGCTCGGCGTTAGAGGCTTACGCCAGGCGCAATGATCCGGCGTCGGATGGTGAGGGTTCACAGAACAACAAGCTCTATCTCGAGTTCCTGGATAAGACTCCTGAAGAGTTGGGGAGGATGAACCAATCCGAGTTCGCCACTAAGTACTGGCAGCACTTCGACAAATCACACAGGGCAAAAGCTGAGACGGATTGGAAGAACGCGAGGGATGCAGCGCGTAAGCCCAGCGGTGCCGCGGACTCGCCCTTTACCGCAACGAAAACCTTCCGTGAGATGGTAACGGACGGACTTAGGAAATCACGCCTCATCGATCCCATAAAAAAGGTGACGCAACTGTCACAGGCTGAAGCCTCTCTGCCCGCGTCGGTGTACGATGAGGCCGCCGATCTCCTTCACGAATGGGAAGCCGCGAAGGGCAAGAAGGCCGATCCCCTTGAGAAGCAACGGATTGTCGATCATGTCATTCTCTCTCGTGCCTTCACGAGCGAAGGGCGAAAGACTATCGACGTCATGCAGCGCGGAAAGCGGGTCGCTCAGGTCGTCAAGGAGGCGAACGGTACAGTCCGGGTTCCGTTCGGTAAGGTGCCTGAGTCTGAGCGTGAATCGATCCGACGCAGAATCACACAGGGTGGTGGCCGGGTCACGCGAGACAAGGTTGAACGTGGCTACGCGGCCGCAGTGCTGGGCGATACTGAATTGATGAACGCTATTCTGAGGGAGCGGTAGAATGGGTTACCGCACGGCACTGCTGTGACCGATCGGCGCGTGGATCTTTCGCCAGGCAAATGGGGGGTGCGAGTCGAGGGCGCGATACCGACGCTCGGCTTGGATGACAGCCCACCTTCGGAAGCCTACGCAGATCACGGCTCGTATAGCGTCTGGCACCTGGTCTATACGGATTCTGTAATTCGTGAGTGGGTGGATTTAGGTCGCATCGCATATCCGAGGAGCGATGTTCCCGGGCGTTTTGGCGTGTGGATCCTTCGAGACGTTTACAAGCGTCCGTTTTGGGAGCATTTGATCGACATCGATACTTACACCCAGCGCTGGCGACAGTTGGCAATCCGGTATTTCGGGAAGGCGAACGCAGGCGCCTGGGACGGTTTGCCTGAAATGACCCGCGATGATCCATGGACGGACATTCTTACGACCTTCCCCGAATTCCGCGAAACGTTGCTTCATGTCACCGACGTTTGCCTTGCAAGACACCCCGCTCCACCGATCGATACCTCTCACATCAGACATCCATCATGACTGAAACGGAAATGAAGAAACGCCTCGCTGTGCTCGATGCAAAGGTGGAGCGCGCCAAGGACGCCTACGGGCAAGCAGCCTATGCCGAGTCCGAGGAAGGCGACGAGTCTCCGCGTGTGGCGCGGCTGCGCGATGAGTACGAGAGTGCTCAGGCTGCACGCGACCGGTTTGAAATGGCCTGGGAAGCGGGCGCGAAAGCTCGCCACGTTGCCGAAAAGAAAAGCGCCGAGAAGCAGAGACAGACGAAGGCGAAGGAGATGGTCAAGGGTGTAAAGGTTGCTCTCTCGGAACTGGTTGACGCTGTTTTCGAGATCGAGAAAACCCTGGCCCCTCAGGTCGGTGCGGCGGCAGAGCGTTACCAGGCCGCGAGAAGCGCCGTGCATCAGGCGATTTACCGATTACCGCCCGGACCTGAGCGGCAGGTACTGGTTGACCAGATCGTCGGGTTCCCGAAACTGGAACAGTTGGAGAAGCTGTTCGCGTGCGTGACTGATCCGCGTTGCGGGTATCAGGTCACTGAGAACCTTGCCGTCGCGGACTACACTCGCGATGAAGCCGGGAGGATGCTGTACCGTGCACGGCAAATCGCTGGCTCCGAGCCGGAAGAGGCTGAGGAAGATTCGCGGCCCGTGAGAAAATCCCGAAAGGCGCCAGCGCGTGACCCTCGAGATCCGCGTGCTCCGGGCGATACCGAGACATTTTGGGTGCCCGGCGTGAGGTCCGTTCCGTCTCGGACCGGGGTGTCGTTGCCCTTCAACATGTCGCCGCCAGATTCGGGTGATCTGGCTCACGAGCATGATCCGAATCTGTAGCAAGCCGGCCATGATTTACGCGCCGTGGGAAAGCACGATCCCCTACGCTTCGCTTTAGCCCTCAGCGGATGCGATCATGAGTTCGCCAGGAAGCTTCGCGTGGCGATCAACGCCGTCGCTCCCGATGTTAACGGGCATTTTGCCGCACCCGAGAGTAACCGTGGAAACCAACGCCACGGGCGTCAGCCGCCGGTTTCACGATCAGAATAGGAAGGGCCAACGGTCGAGTTTGATGGTGGCACGGCTAAGACGTTCTACGGCACCACGGCGCCCCGAGAAGAGCTGGCAACCCCTTACGGTAAGGCATTGGCGCTACAAATTACCAACCGCTGATTTACTTTTCACACAGACTTCGTGGCGATGGCCGATATGACAATAGCAAGGGTGCTCGATCGAGCTGGGGCAGAGATCGCGCAACGCGCCGCAAGATCTTTTCAGAACGTCGACGCAATCTACGACGATGAGCTGTGGAAGATCCTCGCGCATTTCGGACTATTAGAGCCATTGGATCGAGGAGAGCTTGTCTGTTATTTGACCGGGGTTCAGCTTACTCGGGATAACGTCGGAGGGCTCATCGGCACGCCGGACGGGCCGAAAGTAATCGCGGACACATACTATGCGGGGAATCCCGCTCGACCAGAAACCCCTTAGGTGATCAGCGCTCTCTTGTCGCGACTCCAGCCGGGGCTACCAAGCCTCGGCTTTTTTCTTCAACGGGACACGGCTGACGTGCTCCCGGCGGCCGTGCACGTACTTGTTGAATTTGCAAAATCGCTTCCTCTAATTGGGACTTTAGTTGCAGCGCTCGTCATCCTCGGGATTACATGGGTACTCGCGCATCCGCTTGACGCGTCCAAGCAATTCTGGAGATTCCTGTCATTCGTTTTCGGTTACTTCGGCAGGCGGTACGCGAAGGCGGCGGTAGAAAAGGATGCCAACGAGTTCTTCGGGAAAAAACTGGCGCCGGGAGTCGGAATTGCCCCCCTTCCGAAACTGATGGTCGACTTTGTAGCGTCCACGACTGACGCTCGCTTGCGATCGGATGGCCACATTGTCGTTAGGATGCGCAAGGAGCGCGACCAGTCGAGAAACGTCCTCTCTGCAGTACGTGCAGCAATCCAGCACCTTCTATATCCACATGCACGCGCCTATCTCCACAAACCGCTGGTCAGCGCTGTAGACCTCGAAGTTCTGCAACTCCTGGCGAACATGCTCGGCTCTGAAGCTCAGACGATGTACTCGACAGAGATTCTGACGCCGAGGACACAGGCCGATCCCGAACTGCCGAGGTTTCTCTCCGTTGTGCAAGACATCGAGAAAGGCGGCTTGTTCGGCAATGTTCTGATAAATGAACTCGCTGACCTCAGTAATCGACTTAAAGCGTCGCACCCCTCCCCGGAGGTTGCGAGCGAAACACTGAGGCTAGTGGCTTGGCTCGAGCAGCTAGCGACGAGACCGCCAGGCGACGAATCGCCCAGCTTGATTTTCATCGGTAAGGAATTCAAGCTCGCATTTATCTTGGCTGCGAAAGCGGCGACAGCTGCGAAGGGAGTTGGACCGTATCACCGCCGGTTGGGCATAGACCTTCTGCAAGGTGCTCAGAACATCTACGTGTTGGGGCTGACCGCTGCTCATCGGCAGGTGTGCGAAGCAATCGGCGAGGCATTTGATGCCGACCCGCGCGTGAAGCGAATGCGAACCACCACCGTTGTTGTTGAGCGCGACGGGCGCGAACAGAGACTTACTCTCATCCGATTTCAGAGGAACCAGCTGTATATGTCGGACGCTTCGTTTTCAACCCAGCTCGCCGATTGCGGCATTCGAGTCGGAGAAGCGGTGACGGCACAGGTTCGCGGATTCACGGGTGCTGGAGCAGACGTCACAATCGGCACGCTCGATGCAAGGCTCGCGCCTCCGGATTGCGCTTGGGGTTACCGCGGGAGTGCCTCCCGTTTCGTGAACGTTGCGGAGGCCGTTCCAGTTGTCATCAAGGCTGTCGATGATTCGGATAAGAGAATTGACGTAAGGTTGAAGCAGCACGCCGAATCTAACTGGTCAGCCGCAACTCTCCCCGCGCAGGGTGACCGAGTTCGCGGGATAATCGAAGAAGACTGCGGCGGCTCTTACGTCGTCCGTGTGACCGAGTTTGCACGACGCGATGGAGGCAACAGTAGTCGATCGTCTGGAAATTTTGCGAAGGTGGACAGCTTGTTGTACGGCCGCATTCTCGCAAATGAGTGGTCATGGTATGCTCATGAAGACTCGAAATTCGTCCCGGCGACAACCGGCGCGGTAGTTGAATCGGAGGTAATCGTCGCTGAGCCGAACCGCGAAGATCTGTTGCTTTCGCGCCGGAATCTCGAGGTACGAGATTGGGAGACAGCTAAGAGAAGATTTCCAAAGGGCACAGCAACACGGGCCCGCGTACTCTCAGTCAGTCCTGAGGGACTGGTGTTCGAGATTGAGCCGGGCCTGTTCGGCCGGATCCCCGCCTACAAGGTTCGGGCGCAAGGGTTTGAGCTAGCCGATTACGAGAATACGGTGGTTCCTGGCGCGCAATACGATGTTGTTGTCGAGGGTGTTAAAGAGAGGCGGAAGGACTTCCGGCTCGAGTTCGCGCGGCGTCCGTGACATTTCTTGCTGAGTCGCTGCGCGCTCAATAGTCATGGCGCACCAGTCGATCCTGGACATTAAACGTCTATCTTCAGCGGATCGCCGTCTCGGTTTGTAGCGGAGCCGGCGGAGGTGCTCCCCCATTTCTAAAACGTCAGCTTGTGTGTTGCAAGGAAGCGGAAGCGATCAGCGTCAGACGGCACTCGGCAAAGTTACGGAAAAGAGCGAACTTGTTTGCCGGAATGACGAACTTGCGCACCAGGTCAGTGGTGGTTCGCTCTTGCCTCCGGTACGTCGAGAGCAGAGCGCACTCACGCTTCGACGTGAGCTCGGAAAGTGCCCGGGCGATTCGCCAGCTGCCTGCAAGACTGGCCTACGGCGGGAACGCGCCCGCCTGGAAGCCAAGGCAAACCTCCATCCTCTCGGACGCGATAGCGCAACACTGAGTTGGTCGCCTCCAGGACCTGAATCTTTATCGTCTTGTAGGCGATGGTGCTGTCTTGCGCGAGATTATACTGGAGCTCCTGGGCGAAGGCAGGCCGGATGAAATCTCCGGAGAACTCGCGGTAGGTTGCACGAATCGTACGTCCATCAAGGCCAGAGTAAATCATCTGAGCTCTGAACGCGCCTTCCTGTCCTTCAAGTCCCTCTGCAGCCGCGAATAGGGGCTCTTTCGGCCAGGATCCCCCTCTCGCTCCGCCTCGCCCGTCATAAAACCCTAGTACTCGACCTTCAGGGGACATAACAAGGGAGACGTTCGGATCGAAAGCCGGGCTCTGAATGACAAAGGACCCGCCTTTCAGCTTTCCGATTGCGCGAAAGCGCTGACCTTCGTGGATTGTCGGACCCCCTCCGCCAAACCGCGAACGGGCCGGCTCGTGTGCACGCAACGCGACGACTTGAGGAGTTTTCCGCGCGGCCTGTACATCGACAATCGGGTCACCAATTCCGGCACTGCAGACGACTCCGACTGAGTAATTCGTCAAAACTGTCGGGGTCGGTTGGACTGGTTGAAGTGTGGCACACCCAGCTGCCATGAGGACTACGCTAGCAAGGACGAGGCGCACAATTCCTCCTTTCATCGCGTTAGTTGTCAAGGTATCTCAACGGAATATCGCTAGGGTGCGTTGGCCTGGGCTACCGCTCCGTCGCTGTCGCCTTCCGTGATTGCGGGGGGCTGCGCGGGCTCGGCCCGTTCTTCGTCGGGCAACCACTCTCCGCAGTGAGAGCATTTCTTCGCGGTCGACGGGATCGTGTTCCGACAGTAAGGGCACCAACGGGCCGCGCTGAAAATACGCCCGGCTCGCTTCTCGGTGTCCCGCATCTCGTGCGTTCACTGAGACGGCGGAGGCTCAGCGTCTCGCTTCCTTAATTGGCGGGCGTACTCCTCGATCTCTTCTGCCGTCATGCTCTTGAGGATGCAGTGGCGTAGCTCCTGAGCTCGGCGCGACGGATCGTAGATCATTTGATACCCGAGAACGACCTAGTAGCGGCCGTCGTTCGTTTGTTCTGCTCCGCAATCTCCAGGTACTCTGAGTAGTACGCAAATTTCGTAATTGCGTCGAGCCGCGAAAGATCATCGGCACGGTGGGTTAGGGCTTTGTTTGCAACGTGAAGGGCGTACAGAAGAGCCGAGAACACAATCGACACGGCTGTTAGCAGAGCGCCCCGCAGCGAAAAGAGAATCTCGAAGAGAGCACCGATGCCTCCAATCGTCGGGTTGCGGCCCAGAGAGACCGGAAGAAAACTGAGGGGGTAGATGATCCCGGTGAAGAAAAGAAATGCGCACGCGACGATGGTTGTCCGCACTATCGGCGACTTCTCGGGATTCGTGTGTATCGCGTTCCTGTGGCGTTCAACTTGTCGGATATGATGCCGCACTTCCACGTGCAGCGAATCAAGCCTCTCTGCCTCTCGAGTCACCTCCTGCTGTTGAGAATTCTCCAATAGAACGTTTTTTAAAGGTGGAAAATTCGGAGGCAGACGCATGTTCGGCAAAAACGTGCTTATCCGCGCTTCCTGGGCCCGCCTCTCCGCGTCCATTCGCCTTTCTGCTTCACGCTCTTCTCGCGAGTCCTTTATCGCCCTCTCGATTTCCTTGAAAACTTCCGCCTTCTCCATATAGACGGGAAACCGTATAGCGCGTAGTAGTCTTCCGGCGCGTCGGGGGGAATTTTGCGGACTATGGACTTTACCGTACTCAAGGCGACCTCGAGGGCCTGCTCGATGTACCAGTCGAAGTAGCGCGCTTTCGCCGCGTCCCTAAGGCGGTCAGCCCCCACGAGTAGTTCTTCCGTGCGGGCTCGTGCGTGCGCAAAATCCGATTGGCTATTCACGAGGCGGGCGATAAGGAATGCGGCTGTTACGCCGACGAGTGCCGCGACCGATTGCGCGAGCGAGCTAAAGAACCAGTTCCAATCAGTCACCGAGCGCCTTCGCCTCTGAGGCCGTGCTTTCGGTTGTATCGCTCAATGGCTCGGTCGATCGCTTCCTCAGCTGACGAGCCATTTGATACCGGGTAGTAGATCGGCGGCTTCCCTGGGCCCTGAGTGCGGCAGTAGTGTACCATGTAGTGCTCGCCGTTGGTGTGGAGCGTCAGCCTGTGGTGAGCGAGGAAGCGAAACCGATCGGCATCTGACGGCACCCTTGAAAATCTACGACTCTCGAGAACGCGCTGCCTCAGCGCCCGCGCCTCGCCGAGAGGGATCGCCGAGCATAAGCGTCTGGTCTCAACATTCTCGCTATCATGCCGAAGCGTTCAAACGAGTTTCAGGAATTTGTTGCGGTTGTAGAGCGTCTGACCGCGTCCCCGACGGCGAGTGTGGTGGAATCCTCAATGCTCCTCGATCCACCTGCTGGTGTCGAAAGAGAAATTGACGTCGTCATCGACGAGATTATCGACGCCGTTCCCATGAGGGTGGCGCTCGAATGTCGCGATCACAAAAGACCGCAAGATGTCACGTGGATTGATGCGCTCATCGGGAGGTTCCAGCGAATGGAGGTCGATGAGGTCATTGCGGTTTCGAGTTCAGGATTTACCGATGCCGCAATCAAGAAGGCGCACAACTTTGGAATAAAGACGTACACAATTCGTGAAGCCCTTGAGGAAGATGCCCGCAACGGGTTATTCCCGCGTCCATTTGTAAGTTTCGGCGAAATAGAGCCAATGCTCGCCGGCGTTGATGTGCGTTTTGCGGACGGGGAGATCCCGTTGCCCCCGGGCACCGATTACGCCGAGTGGACGATCGAAAATCCAAGGGCACAAAAATCTGAAACTGTTTTCAGGGCCGCGCAGCGTTTGTTCGCATCAAATCATCGAGCCGCGATATGGCACCACTTGGTAAGCATCGAAGCCGGCCGCGGTAAAGGTCCCCGCACATCTGAATTCGATTTCTTTGCACAGTATACCATCGAGAGTCGCTACCTGGTCGCCCCGGATGGTGTTCGACGGCGCCTCACGGAGTTTCACATTCGAATTAAGGGCCGAGTCGTTTTCACCGACGCCACGCACCGACATTTGGATTACGAGAAAAAAAGGGCAACCGTCGCAAGAGTGACCGACTCCGCTGGGGGAAAACACAAACTGACCCTTGTCCGGTTGAACGATGAGCCGCCCACCGCCCTCAAGTGGCATTACGCAGGTAGCGGAATGGAGATTGGTAAGACGAAGAAGTCTGAGAAACTGCCCAAGAAGACGACCAAGAAAACGGCGAAGAAGAAACGTAAGAAGTGAGCTTTGGAGGGCAGCAATATCGTGCCAATCTGGTATGATCTTCATGCCGTCTTGGTATGGTTTTCATGCCGCTAAGTCTATATTGGCCAATAACTTGCGCTCTACTACCTCATGTGATATAGTGAGGGCACACCCGAACCGGAGCGACAATGCAAACAGTGGAGCGAACCACCGAGCGATCGCGTGACCTGAACCTCGGCCGCGAGATCGACCTGGCCGTAACTGAGTGGGATCCAAATGAAGGAAGCGCCGATGCGGACGGGAATGACCTACCGCCGGCCAAGCCTCTCTCTCGCGTCGTGGAAGCGAAGCGCGCCGGTGTCACAGTGCGGCTCGGTGAGATTGCGGATCACACCGGCGATATGTCCGAGCTTCAAGTAACCCTGCTCGTCGACGGCCTGCACGGTCCCTGCTTCCTCGAGGGATTCCTGCGCCGTGAGCAGGTTGACGCGATGATCGAGCTCTTGCAGGCGGCCAGATTGAAGGCAGAAGCGGTATTCGTTCCTCGATGTTCCTGAGGAGTCTGTGACTAGGCAGGGTACCCAGGTCGTTCATGTTGCGGACAGTACAGAACGGGCGTAAACTTGCGGGCCTGACTGCCGATCATTCTTTAGGAACTGGAGATCTCTATGCGTGCGCTTTCTTTGGGTTTCCTGATCGGCGTCGTAGGCTGCAGTGGCGAGACTTCAAGCGGTCCCGGCGGATCAAGCGGGCCAACAAGCGCATCTGTAGCCGGAACGTGGGCGCTACAATCGATCAATGGGTCCCCTGTACCGATTACCGCTACGTCTGGCGATTACGTTGTAGACAGTGGGGTCGTCACACTCGGTGCCAACGCAACTGCTGAATCCAAACATTATGCGACCTACGGGGCTTTCTCTATCTTTGGCAGAGTCACATCGCAGCTGTCTACCAGCTCCGGAATTTTTATCATATCTGGGACCACAGTGACGTTTACGTGGGGCGCCACGGCTGTAATCAGAACCGGCTCGTTTAGCGGAACTACGCTGACTATGATTGGCCCTGAGACGTTTTCGAATAATAATGGGAATATTTGGGTGCTAAAAAGGAGATAGTGGCTACCGACCACTGCTGAAACTGATGTAATGCAACACCAACTGG
>JALYJX010000036.1:0-4217 GCA_030775065.1 Gemmatimonadota bacterium
CACCTCGTAGCCGTCAATCCCGGGAAGCATGAGGTCCAGGATGATGACGTCGGAAGTGTGCGCGGCTGCCTCGGCGAGCGCGGCTTCACCCGTGTGCGCGACCGTTACTTCGTGACCTTCGACTTCCAGGTTCGCCCGCAGTCCCAGTGCGAGGTTGCGCTCATCCTCGACGACGAGAATGCGGCTCACGTCATTGCCTCGACCCGACCGCCGAGCCGCTCGGACACAGGCGCCTGCGCGGCCGGGATCAGCATGATGAATCGGGCTCCACCGCGCGGAGACTGCTCGATCGAAACGCTCCCGCGGTGGGCGGTCACGAGATCGCGGACGACGGCCAGTCCGATTCCAGCGCCGGCCGAGCTGCCGCTCTCTGCGCGGACGAAGGGCTCGAATACGCGCTCGCGCCAATCGATGGGGACGCCGGGACCAGAATCGTCGACAATGACGCGCACATGACCGTCATGCTGCTCGGCTTTCACTTCCACCGATGCACCTGTGCCGCCGTGCTTTACCGCGTTGTCGAGCAGGTTGAGCATGACTTGTCGAAAGGCGGCGCGGTCCACGCGCGCATAGAGATCCTGGCGCACGTCAAGTGAGATCGTGACGTCCGCCGCCAGCGCGATCGGCGCGAAAGCTTCGACGGCATCCGCGATTTCGGCGGCTATCCCGGCGCTCTCGAGGCTCAACGTGTCGCGGCCGGACTCGAGGCGCGAGAACCGGAGCACGCTTTCGACGAGCGCGCTGAGCCTGCGCGTCTCGGCCAGGATGATCGCCGCGAAGTGTCGTCCCTCGTCGCCACTGCGCTCCCGGCGGAGCGCCAGCGTCTCGGCGAACATGGAGATCTGCGCGAGCGGAGTGCGAAGCTCGTGAGACACGTTTGCGACAAAGCGTCCGCGGAGTTTGGCGAGCTCGCGGCTTCGACGCTGCTGCACGAGGCCAACGGCAGTCAGCACCGACGCGACGACGATCATCAGCGCGATCGATGGCAGCTGGGACTTAGGCGCTCCCCCTACCAGCAGCGTGTTCGCGAGGCCGGGAGAGAGGTCAACCGTTGTCCGCAGCTCTCCCGACTGAAGTCCAGTGCTGTCCGTCGCGGCGGTGGATCCGAGCGGCAGCGCGGTGGCAAACACGACTCCGCCATCTCTGCGCGTTAACTGTACTGCAACGTCGGTCTCGGAAAGCTTGGCGCCGGCATTTGTCGACGGGAGCAGATTGGCTTCGCGGATGATCTTGCCGAACTGCTGCCGCAGAACGGCAGGATCGGCGGCGACGCCGTAAGCAGCTCGCATCGGCCCGTCGGGACTGGAAATCGTCCAAAGAGCGATGGCGTGCGCAGCGCCGCTGGCGCTATCGAAAAGCACGCGATGAGGCTCGTCGTCGCTCCGAGTCGTGCGAGCAAGGTCCAGCAGGCGCCGCTCGAGCATTGCGCGCGTCTTGTCGTCCGCAACGCCGCCTGCGGTCTCGAGGTTACGCGATCCGGCGTCATACGTAAACGCGAACCGCGCGTTGTCGAGAAAGACCGATTTGCGTGTCCCACGTCCGGCCAGGATCGACGCCGGTCGTTGTAGCTCAAGGACGTGTGCAGTCCTCTGATGGCCGGAAGCAATCCCCGTGAACGCACTCATTATGTCGTCGTGCAGCGCGATGTTTGCGCGGCGGGCGTACTGCCAGGCGGCGATGCCGGCGTAATCGTGAATGACGCGATGCGTGACCGCCGCATATTGTCGCTCAGCGCGCCAGGTTTGTGCCGCTATGAGGAGAAGCAGAACAAGGGGCGCAAACAGCGCCGCCGATACGATCCACCCTCTGCGGTCACCAGTCGCGCCGGGGCGCGCGAGAGGCACACGCGTGACAGTGGACATGCGCAGAATCTAGCTCAGCAAGCGCATCCGGCCGCGAAGGAAACGTGAAAGAGTTGTAAAAGATGAGTCGTCGACGATTCCGGCATGCGGGTCAGCGGGACCAGACCCATCCCGTAGCAATGGCTACGGATGCTCGACCTGCACATGAACTCGCTCGCGCCGCACCAGATAAATCCCGCTGGCGATAATCACGAACGCTCCAAGAATCGTGACGGGGGCGGGAAGCGTCTTCCATACGAACCAGTCCAGTCCGACGCCCCACGCCAGCGCGGTGTACTCGAACGGTGCGATCAACGATGACTCGCCGAGTCGAAACGCCTCCGTTATCGCGAACTGGCCGATCGATCCAGTGACAGCGATGCCGGCAATAACCAGCCAATGCTCGGGCCGAATGGGACGCCATTCGGGCAAAGCGATGAGGCCTGCTCCAACACCGACCATCAGCGTCAGCCAGAACATCATGCTCTCCGTGCTGTCGGTGCGGCCGAGTACGCGGACTGTAATCGCCGTGAAGGCGTAGGCGACGGCACAGGCAAGAATGGCCAGGCCGGGAATTGTCATCGCCCCGGCACCAGTAGGTCGGAGCACTATGAGCACGCCCAGAAATCCTACGGCGATCGCAAGCCAGCGCGTCCAGTCGACCTGCTCTTTGAGAATCACCACTGCGAGAATTGTGATCAGGAGAGGCGCGACGAAAAAAATTGCATACGCTTCGGTGAGCGGGAGAGACCGAAGCGCAAACGCGAAGGTGGCGAGCATCATTATGCCGAGGCCCCCGCGAACTGCGTGCAATCCGAAGCGGACGTGGAGCAACTGCCTGTAACCGCCGCGCATTCCAACCCAGATCGCGATAAACGGGAACGCGGAGAGCCCCCGCAGCGACGCAACCTGGAACGGCGAATAGTGTGGCGCGAGGATTTTCAAGCACGCGTCCATCAACGAGAGCGCGCCGACGGCGACGATCATTGCCGTCACGCCTCTCAGGTTATCGCGTGCCTGTCCGTGCGGTCGTTCTCCAAGGTCTGCCGCCGTCGCCTGCGTCGCTGTCTGTGTCATGGAAGTCGATCAAAACTATCGACCATTCTGAGGCTCTGCGGCCCGCCGAGCACGGCGTCGTTGCAGCGATCGCAGGCGGGGTTGGCGCAATGCGTGATCTCGGGATTCGCCCGAATTGCCTCGGTGGCAATTTCGACTGCCTCGGCTGCGGGAAGCACTGACCAGCGGCTGTCGCCGACGCGCTTCTGTTCCGTAACGGCAGCGAGCGCGGGGGCGAGTCGCGGAAAGCCGTCTGAGCATCCACCCAGACGTACGCGCATGATCGAACCGTCAGCGCGCGTCGCCCATCGCACGAACGGAGAGCGGCCCGCGCGATATTCGGCCAGGTGAAGCAGGGTCAGACGGTCGAGCCCGACGCCCATCAGCACCACCGCGCCCTCGGCTGCGATCAAAGCTTCGAGCGGCGCAAACACACTCGACCAACTCTGAGCATCGACAAGCTCGTGCGCGAGCGGACCGACGGCGCTGAACGAATCGAGTGGATGGTTCCCTCGCACCCGCTCCGGCATCGCGAGCACTGCGGCGGGAATCGCACCCATCTCACCATCGCTGTCGTTCACATCGGGCGAAAAAGCTCCCCCCGCTCGCGCGGGCACGCGTCGCTGCGAATTCCGCGGCACTCCATTGCGCTCGATCGTATCAGGAGGATCCGGCCACACCTCGTAGGCCGTGCTCGAGAACGTCGGCACCAGTATGGTGCAGCCTTCCGCGAGCAGAGACTGTACTGCTGTCGGCGCACCACCCTCAACATTCCCGAAAGAACGCAGCGACGAATGCACGCACAGCGGGCGGCCTGAAAGTCCGACGGATTGCAAAGCGTTGCGTATCGCGAACTCGGTGACGCCCGCGACGCCGGTCACACGGCCTATGGTGTGGAGGAGCGCCGCTTCGGGAAAAACCGCCCGGTATTCTTCCGGTACTCCTCATACGGCTCACCGAAGCGCTTCAACAGGTGTTCTTCCTCCGTTCTCGAGCGCACCGCGAGCAAAACAAAAACCACCGCGCCTGCCAGCATGATGAACCAGTTGGCTGCGAGGAGACCTATCGCCAGTACCAGCAAGGCCATAACGTCGTAGAACGGGTGCCTCACCCAGCGATACGGACCGCCCGTCACGAGCGTGTGTTCCTGCCTCGTGACCACTGTATCAGTGAGATTCGGCCCGAGCGCACGAAGGGTTGAGCTGAGGAGCAAGAGGCCGGCTGCGAACACGAGCACGCCGGTCCACCGCAGCCAATCGGGGAGCGGCAGTGCTGACCAGGCCATCCATCGCGGATTGATCATGTAAGCGAAGACACCAA
>JALYJX010000036.1:4227-10630 GCA_030775065.1 Gemmatimonadota bacterium
GCGATGAACAGCGTACCGATGAACCCTGCCAACACGAGAATCCGAAATGGTGTTTCGTGCTCCATCGAGCTCACGTCCTTTCCAGCGGCGGCACGCAGTATTTGAGCGATCGCACACTGGAGTCGATGTACTCCTGCTGGTGCGTTTTCAGGCCGAAGACAATGTCGCCAATACATTTGGCCGCGGCGAGGACCCGTGCGCGCTCCAGGAGTCCGTCGTCGACGGGCACGCGATAATGCGACAATACTGCGTTGGTGAAATCGAGTCCGCCCCAATGGAACATTCCAGCGAAGTCGATTGCGGGATCGCTGATGGAGATCTCACTCCAGTCGATAATCCCGGTTACCTGTTTCATGTCAGGATCGAGGAGGATGTGCTCGGCTGCGAGGTCGCGGTGCACCAATCTCGAAGTGACGCGATTCATTTGGCCGGCCTCAACGCGAGTTTCGAACAGCGTGCGCAGCGGGTCTTCGAGCGCATCGAGTCCTACATGCGTTACGACGTGGATATCGCTCAGGGCCTCTGCCCGTACGTCTTCGATCAGGGCTTCTGGCGCAATCTCAGGGACGCCGCATTGTATTGCCGCGTCGGAGGGAAACGAGTGCAGGAAAGAAAGAAATTCGCCGAGGATCGGCGCGAGATCGAGCAGCTGCGACTGATCGAGATCGAGGTCGAGGCCGGGGATGCCCGGAAGCTTGGGATAGCCGACGAAATGCCTTGGGAAGTCCGGAGATGGCTTGCCGTGAAATGAGAACGCTGGAATCGGAACCGGCGTTCGTTCAGCGAGACGAGGAAGAATCGCGGTTTCAATTAAGAGCTGGGCCTCGACATCGGCCCGTTTCGGAAATCGAAATACAAACTCGTCGTTCACATCGAAGGCCCTGCTGTCGTAGCCTTCGCCGAGGTAGGTCGCTTCCACCGGGCGAAGGTCGGGGAACTGTGCTCCGATTATCTCGGCAACGAGCACAGGCTGCAGGGGACCGGCCATAAGGCGATGCGCCTCTTGTATCGAGTCCGCGAGGATCGTCGGCTAACGCGGGATTTGCGTCTGACACCGCGATGCGCCGAGCCGCTTGAGCAGCTCGTCGAATCGTGGATCCGTCCTCAACCCGGCTAGCGGTGGCGCACAGGAAATGCTGCTGGCGAACAGATAGCCTTCGTGTCGCTCTACTGACCGGCCTACCCAGTAGAACGCGGAGTCGATGTTGCCCATCGCCCCATGCGCCATGCCCAGCACCAGATCCAGGCCTTCAGGGGCGCTGCGTCGGACAGCTCGCACCGACTCCAGGACTCGCTCGGCGTCGTCGCGGCGATCAGCTCGAACGTATGCACTGATCAGGACTGCGGCACCGTCGCCGTCGGATAACTCCTTCAAGTCTCTCTTCTCGAGAATGGTTATCGCCGAGTCGGTCTTCCCTGATTCGTGGAGAGATCCCCCCATGTTCTGGAACGCCCAGATAAAGTTGGGATCCAGCTCTATCGCCCTCTTCTCAGCCTCGAGCGATTCTTCGTATCTGCCTGCGAGACGCAGCGCGAAGCCAAGATCGTTGTTGAGAACGGGCGACAACGGATCCAGCTCCGTTGCGCGGCGCAGCGCTGGAATCGCCTCTCCTACCCGGCCGATCACATACAGGTAGTCCCCGTACCACTGATGCGCCGTAGCGTTCGCGGGATCGAGTGCGAGCGCGCGCTTGAAGTGTTCTTCCGCCTCGGCCCACTTGTACTGATAGATCAGCATGTTGGCGTAGCCGAGGTGCGCATCGGAGAGACTCGGATCGAGAGCTATGGCGCGCCGTCCGGCGCCGAGTCCAGCCGGAACCAGGGAGTCGAGGCGCATCGGCGTGTACATCGGGAGCACGCTCATGGCCATCGTCAGTCCAGCGTGCGCGCGAGCGAACTGCGGATCCCTGGCGATCGCCTGCTGGAAAAGATCAATCGCTTTACTTATCGAGCTGGATCCGCGTCGCGCCCAGAGGTAGCGACCGCGGAGATACAGGTCGTACGCCTCGAGGTTCTTCGTCCCCTGCGAAGCGGGCGTGATTGCGACAGTGACGGCGGAGTCGCCGCCAAGCTTTACCTTGAGTGCGGCAACAATCGCGCGCGTGACGCTATCCTGAACTGCGAAGACATCCTGCACCTGCTGCTCGTAGCTGTCGGTCCAGAGAAGTTTTCCCGTCGCGGCGTTACTGAGTTGCGCGGTCAGTCGCATGCGGCTGCCTGCGCGTCGCACCGTTCCCTCGAGCACCGCGCCGACGCCGAGCTCTTTGCCGACCGATCTTACGTCCACATTTTGTCCACGGAACCGGAATGCAGCACTTCGTGACGCGAGCGTGAGCCCCGGGACCTTTGACAGCTCGGAGGTAAGCTCGTCGGCCATTCCATCGGCAAAGTAGGCGTTCGCAGTATCACCGCCGACATTCTCAAAAGGGAGAACGGCGAGCGAGCGAATGTCGACAGCACCGCGTTCGCGCCGGGCACCGAAAACGACGCCCAGCGCGAGGACAATGACGATTGCGGCCCCTATGGCGATCTGTTTTATGCCGGGTCGCCTCGGAGTTGCCCGGGCCTCGGCGGTATTGCGTCCAGTTCCGGAGTCGAGCGAACGGAGGACGTCGCGCGCGCTCTGTGGACGGTTGTCCGGCTCCTTCTCCAGACATCTCATTATCAGAGCCGCCAGTTCAGGCGGACAGTCCGGACGTTTTGTTTGCACCGGCACTGGCGCTTCCTTCATGTGTGCGGCGAACAGCTGGTGCGGCTGCTTGTACGCAAACAGCGGCGCACCGGTGAGGAGCTCGTATGCCACGCAACCGAACGCGTAGATGTCCGCGCGATGGTCCGTGTCGGGATCTCCTGCCGCCTGCTCGGGTGCCATGTACGCGGGAGTACCGATAGAAGTCCCAACTTGTGTAAGGGTGCCGCCCGGCGCATTGGTGCGCGACGCGCTCAGTGCCTTCGCAATTCCGAAATCGGTGACGACTGCTGCCTCATCCGCGAGGAGAACGTTCTCCGGCTTGATGTCTCGATGGACGACACCGTGGTCATGCGCGTACGCGAGTGCCCGCGCCATGTCCTTGAGGATCGGCAACGCCTCGGCGATCGGCAGCTCTGCATTGCGATCCAGCCGGGCGCGGAGGGAGAGTCCGTCCACGAACGGCATCGTATAGTAGGGCAGCCCGGCGGCGAGGCCAGTGGCGAGAACCGGAACGATGTTCGGGTGCTGCAGCTGCGCAGCGAGCTTGATCTCGCGCTGGAATCGCTCGGCGCTGACGCCGGCAGCAAGCTCGGGCATGAGGACCTTTACCGCGACCTTCCGTCCGAGCGCGACTTCCTCACCGACGAAGACGCGAGACATCCCGCCTCCGCCAAGCTCTTGCTCGAGCGTGTACGCGGAGCCGAGTGAGGATTGGACGTCGTCCCTGACCGTCACTTACGGATGATTCGCAGGCGGTCCATTGGCATTGTTGGCGGATAAAAGCTAGCGATTATTGCCGCGAGCATGGATCAACACGCCGCCGCTTCACACAAAGAGTCAGAACATCGTGTTCGGATTCGCCGAGGTATCAGGGATTTTCTGCAGAACGTCCCAGTGCTCGACGATCTTGCCGTTTGCGTCAAAGCGCAAGATGTCGATGCCGGCCCACGGGCTGTCACCGGGCCATTCCTGATAGCAATGGAGCACGACGTAGTCGCCCTCAGCGATTGCGCGCTTTACTTCGACTCTCTTGCCGGGGTACTCCTTCGCCATTCGCGTGAAGTAGTCGATGAAAGCCTGCTTCCGTCGGCAACCATAGGATTGTGCTGTATGTACTCGTCGCCGACATACCGCTCGATCGCTTCAGCGGGGTGTGACTCGTTGAACATGAGATTGTAAAACGCTTGCGCGTTTTGCTTGTTGCGCTCGAGTCGCTCGTCCATCACGAGCTCGGAACAACTGCTGCGGCTGCCCGCTTCCAAGTCACGGCACCTTGCCCGGCAGCTGAAAGAGGAACTCGTAACGCGCAAACTGGATGGGTCTTTATGACCTTCTGCACGGCGGGACTTACGGTGGGCCGCCTCTCACCGCTGAGATGTAAACTCCGGTGTCAAAAAAATTTCGTACCCGGACGATCTTTTTGCCCGAGGAATCGAAGGTGTACAGGCGCAGAATCTCGCTGCGGAAAGGGCGTCCGGTTGCCTTCGCGATTCCCTCGCCGAGGAAGATCGCAGCCACACTGTTCGCGCTGACGAGATACTCCTGGAGCTCCACGCGATCGTACCGCATTGTCGCATCGAGCTGGCGCGCGAACTCGGCTATTCCATCGAGGCCACGCCATGTTCCCGCGAACGGGAGGATGTTCGACGGGCCCGGAACGATCCACTCTACATTGTCGGCGAGTGCTCCCGATTCGCGAAAACGCTGGACGATCCCGCTCCCCTCGTGAATCCAGCGAATGATCGCGAGCTCATGCGCTTCGTGCGGCGAGAGGTGGCCCTCGAGCGCCAAGGCGGCGGGCGGGGGCGGGCCGAGGGGAGTGGGTGTCACCACAGGCGATGCCGCTCGGCACGCAGAGAGGAGCATGGAGGCGAAAACCGGCAGGAACGCCCGCCGAAAAGCCGAGTGATCTCGAGTTTCACGCACGTCTGCATTCTCCCTCGCTAATGATCAGATGCGAGGCTCCTGCACCAGGTTCGGCTGGCCTATTGAGAGGGGATAACGCCAAGCTGCTGCATCATTCCCATCGCATCGAACTCTCCCCACCGCTCGACAATCCTGCCATCGCGGATGCGTAATATCTCGATTCCCCTCAATCGGACTTGCTTTCCAGTGGGTGCGATGCCCATGAGCTCACCTGTATGCGTTGCCTCCGCATTCCAGCGCACCACCAGCTTGTCTCCCTCGGCGATCACGTCCTGGTTGCTGGCACGCAGATCTGGAAAAGCACGAAAAAAATCGGCAGCCATCTGCTTGTAACCTTCCGGCCCCGGCCTCTGCCCCGGCTGCGGGTCGTGGTCGGTGAACTCACCGTCGAGTAGCCCATCGAGCGCGTCGAGTTGTCCGCGCCAGACTTCCTCGGTGAAGCGCCGCGCAACTTCTCTGGACTGGTCGGTCGCCATCGCAATCTCCAGCTGAAAGGTACGATTTTCGATCCGCTCTCAAGCTACAGCGACGCTGTGCCGGGCACGAGCAGCACGAGCTGGCCGCGGTCACCCGGGATTATCACGGAGATGTCTGGATGAGCAGAGTGATCAAATGAAAAAGAATCTTACCTCGCGGGAGTATCCACCCGTTCTCGTTCGTCCATGATGTGCTGATATCGCACGAGCCACTGGCCCGATTCTCTCGTCAGGACGAACGTGGTATGAATGCGGCGGATCGGAATTACGGTATTGTTGGATTGGCGCTGCCCTTCCCGCTCGTGATACTCGTGAACCACCGCGGCATCCGGCCGGATGAAGATGACCTCGACGGGATCTGATCGCGTCATCTTCGACTCACGATACCCGGGATCGGCATAGAGTCTCTCGAGGAATGCGCCGATGGAGTCCACACCTTCCCGCCGCCTGCCGAACGCATTGATCCAGACCGCGTTCGGCGCGTAGATGGTCCGCTCGAGACGCGCATTGTGAGCGCGCGAGGCCTCGAGGCGACGCGCAATTACTCGAAGGATTGCGACGCTATCGTCAGCGTGGCTCTGCGCAGGCAGCTCGGTGGCTCCGGTCAAAGCGAAAACTGCCAGGAAAAACAGGCGCATGGGATCGAGAATTATCATCGTTGGCTCGTAGCGGCTAGCTCCGCCACGAGCGTTCTTCCATTTGGGCTCTGTTGTGCGCATTTTGCCGCTCTCACCACGCCGGAAATGTACCGATGGACAAAGAACTCGACGCAGCGCCGCCAGCCGGGAGTGTTCTCCTTTTGGTGGGGACGATGAAGGGCGCTTTTATGTTGCGATCGGATGGAGCGCGGAGGAAATGGCGCTTGGAGGGGCCGCATTTTCAGGGATTCGCTGTTTACGCTCTGTTGCACGACAGTCGAGCGGGCCGCAATCGAACATTCGCGGCGGCGAATAACACATTCATCGGAAGCGCGCTCCGGTCGAGCGAGGACTACGGCCGTAGTTGGACCGAGCCCGAGCGTTACACGATCAAGTTTCCCGAGGATTCCGGACGCGCGCTCGCGCAGATCTGGCAGATCACACCCGGTAGAGCGGCTGAGCCTGACGTTTTGTATTGTGGAGTCGAGCCGGCGGCGTTGTTCGAGTCGCGCGACGGTGGGGAGAGCTGGGAGCCGAACCGTGGGTTGCTGATGCACGAGCACCAGCCCAAGTGGCAGCCGGGGGCGGGTGGGCTGTGCCTGCATACTATAGTATTGGATCCCAACGATCCGAACCGGATGCTGATCGCCATCTCGGCTGCGGGTGTGTAT
>JALYJX010000036.1:10640-15932 GCA_030775065.1 Gemmatimonadota bacterium
GAAGACGTGGAATGCGCGGAACGTCGGCGTGCGCGCGGAGTTCATGCCCGACAAATATCCGGAGTTCGGGCAGTGCGTGCACAAGGTGGTGCATCATCCGTCGAAGCCGGAGCGTCTTTTCCTGCAGAACCATTGGGGACTGTACCGGAGCGACGACTGGGGCGACAGCTGGACCGACATTGCGAACGGCGTTCCGTCGGATTTCGGGTTTGCGATGCAGATGCATCCGCACGATCCGGAGACTGTGTACATCGTGCCGCTCGAGTCAGACATGTTCCGCTGCACGCCAGAGGCGAAGCTGCGTGTGTATCGGACGACAGATGCGGGTGCTAGCTGGGATGCCTTGAGTGACGGCCTACCGCAGAAGAACGCGTATGAGACAGTGCTGCGCGATGCGCTTACGGCGGATTCGCTCGACGATGCGGGGATTTACTTCGGAACGCGGAGCGGGAAGCTGTTTGGGTCGCTGGACGACGGCGCGACGTGGCGAGAGCTCGCCGATGGATTGCCGCCGGTGGTGTGTGTGAAGGCGGCGGTTTATGAGTGAGCAGTGATTACGATCGAGCTGCCGAAGGCGCTGGGGTTGTCGGTGGATGGAAAGACGGTGGTGGAGATCGATGAACCGTGCGAGACGGTTGGCGATGCTCTCGCAGGCCTTGGAAAGCGATCACCGGGCGCACTGGATCGCGTGATCGACGAACAGGGCGAAGTGCGCAGGCACGTGAACGTTTTCGCGAATGGTGAGAGCATCCGCTTCATTGACGGATTGCATACGAAGATTCCTGATGGAAGCGTGATCCTCATTCTGACGGCAATCAGTGGTGGATAACGATGACCGCGAGCGGTCAGAATAAGCCGGATGATGTTTTTCCGCCGCGCCACTGCTGGAATGCCACCCGGCCCTGCCACAGGTGCTCAAGGGCGGCGAAGCTCTCGCTCATCTCCTGCTCCGTCGCCTGCGAGGGGTGACAGCCTAGCGCGCGCCGCGCCGCCGTCCGATCGCGCTCGTCATACGCAACCGTGGCTGTGAGCAGAGCCGGCGCCGTCGGATACATGTGGAACCCGAACCACCGCGGGCTGCCCGCGATCCGATCCGCGGTGAACCCCACGAAGTAGAGCCGGGCCGGCGGCGGCACCGCGCCCGCCTGGAAGAGCTGCGTCACGACGTTGCCGACGAGACGGTGGTCCGCATGACCGTACCCGCCTTCGGGTCCCCACGTGATCACGGCGTCCGGACGCAGTTCCTTCAAGGTGATCTCCAGCCGCTTCGCCATACGGTCGAGCGGCTCACCCGGCCAGGGACTGATCACCGCCAGCCCCGCGTCCTCGAGTCCGAGAAGGATCGGCGGCTGGACGCCGAGCTCGCGAGCGGAGCACCGGGCCTCGCCGGCGCGCACCGTGGCCAGACTGTCGCCCGCGGGAATGCCCGCATGCTTCGCCACACCCTTGCGCCCGTCGGTCGCGATCACGACGTACACCTTTGCACCCTGCCGCGCGTAGTGCGCGAGTGCGGGGGAGACGATGGTCTCGTCGTCAGGATGCGCAAACACCGCGACGAGCGTTCGAGGCGCCGCTGCGGACGACGTCGCGGCTGACGTCGGCGAGACAGTCGCGGCAGGCACTCGCGGGCTACATGAGGCACAAAGCGCGGCGACTATGCACGCGAGCCTCCGCATCATCACCCGACCAAATGGCCGGCAGGCATGGCGAGTGAACTCGGAGCGAAGCGATGCATGTCAGGACTCCTCAGTCGCGCCACTCTGGCTTGCCAATAAGGTGATGCCGGACGTCACGCCCTATCTTCCAGTTACTGGGCCCGTTTCGGTTTGGCCGCGACGACTCACGAGCCAGCTTACGCCGAGGAGCAACAGGAACAATATCCCCAGGCCGGCGGCGATCACCGCGATAACAAGAATCGCACTCGGATTGCTCACCCCCAAACCGCTCACTAGGATCCAGCGCGCTCCGCGAAAAAGGAAGCCGGCGAACAGCACCGTACCGAGCAGCATTGCCCCTACGTTCAATAGCTTGTAGAAGGCCGTGGCGGTTGCTACGGCCCTCGACTGCTTCTCCGATGGCGGCGGGCCCGCGACGCGCACTTCAGGAGGATCGCGAAGCATGGCGTGGGGCATGACCAGGCAAACCGCCACAACCAACGTCACGGGAACCAGCCACCCTGGTAACTGGCCACGGTTCCATGCGACGCCGATTGAAACAAGTTGAAACCAGACCGAAACTGACACGATAACTGGCATGCCTCCGCGGTACTGATATGGCGGAGGTTTCTCCGTCTCTCGACTCTCCCACTTGGACCACATGCCGCGCGCCCAGAAAAGCGCGAGCAGGATCAGCGAGAGCCAGCCGACTGAGCTTCCCCACACCGCCGCCTCCGGACTCGGCCCGAGCATCACGTTCGTACCGAGCAACGCGGCAATTCGATCCGCGAAGAAGCGTGCAATCCACGCAAGCGTGGCCGCCCAGTCATCCCTGTATTGGACGAACAGAGCCGCGATGGACGCGGCTGCGACCCAGATGATGAGCCGCAGCATCATGACTCGAACACGGCGCCGGCGCCGAAGATATGCGATCGTGGCGGGCTCGAGCAGCGGCATGATCGGCGGATCGTCGAATTTCAATAATGCTTCGGACACCAGCGTCACGAACTCATCGCGGTTTCTCCAATAGCCGGTGTGATCGCTTAGCATCGAGGCACCATTCACGACCTCGATAGAGTCGGGAAGGACCGCGTCGTCGTCGTGGAGTGGTCCGTTGGGGACGGGGTCGGCAGATGCATACAGATCGTTCCACGTAATGCCGCGATCGTGGAAGCGGCGCGCCAGCTCCTGCAGCCGCGGTAGGTCAGGTCTGCTGACGAAGTCGCTGATACCGGCGATCAGGAGTGCCATCCCGACAGTAGCGAAACCCGCGAAGATCAACACATCGCCGGAGGCCAAATCCCTACGCTCCACGACCATCCGGACCAGTAGCGCGGCGGCGACGGTGACCGTGGCGAGCGCTGCCACGGTGAGAGCCGCGCCGCGCTGAACGGTGAGTGCCTGGCGGAGCTTCGTGATCTCCTCCAGTTTTCGCAATCCAGACCCGAAGGTGATCAACAGGTTCACTCGTTCGATTGGACACGCGTCGAGGCTGAGGACCGCAACGGCGCCGCCCTGGCTGTGCGCCACTACTGCCACGCGTCGGCACCGCGCTATGAGGTACTCGAGGTCACGGCTGAAACGGCTCAGGATCGCGGCCCCTTCAATGGGTCGGCTCACGAGAATGAAGCTGTCGCCAATGGTGGCGGCCATCCTCACCTGCATTCGCCGAATCGCGGTACGCAGCCGCTCCCACGGAATTAGTCCAAGTAGCAGCAAGCCAGAAAGCAGGACCAGTACCACGAGGCTCAATCCGACGCCGAAAAGAAGTGCTATCAAAGCCCAGCTGACTCTCGCAAGCCAAATGAGTCGGCCGCGCCAACCGTGTCTGCGTGCGCGCAACACGCGCTGGAGCCGGCAGCCGAAATGGGAACCGAAGGTCCACGGGACCACGGAAAGAGTCCACCGCGCGACTTCGGGAAACGGCCGCATCGCGAATGATTCCGCCCACCATGCTTCAGCGACGAGCCATCGTCGCCGGCTCCCGTTTCCTTCGAAACTCAACTCGGCAGATGCTGGCTCGTTGTCTCCGGGGGTCAGGCACGCACTCGACACCACCATGGATCCGTCGACTTGCTTCGCGCGCTCGGACAGCCACTCGCTCAGCGGCGTGCCGAAATCGACGAGGGTCGAAGCGCGCGGCTGATCACCGATTCCGTGTACGAACAGAACACCGAGGTCGTACTCGAATCGTGTTGTTGCTGCGGCCAGCCAGGTCGCCATCGTATGTCCCTCTCGGGAGGGCCAACGCTTTCAGTTTGCTACGAGATGGAGTCCCGTGCTCAGTAGTTCGCAATAAGCTCGTCCGAGGTAACTGCCAAATGGTGCCTTTCGGACGCCGACCCGCTGCTCATCGGGTGCGGATACAATAGTTCGGACCGCAAAGATCAGCAAATCCAAATGAGTGGTGCCGGCCTCCTCCGCTAACGTTCAAGTCATGTTCGCAGGAAGCACCAGTCCAACCAAGGCGCGACCGGGAGTCAGCGAACGAATATGCCGACACGGTCGCAGAAGGTCAGAATAATGAGCAAGGTGCGCCTGGCCGATATCGTTGACGGAATGGAGATGCAGTCGGATGAAATGACTGGCTACCTGCATCGTCCGACAGGCCGCGTGATCACGGTCAGAGACGAAGCTTTTGCGGCAGCAGAGGATGACGATGAGGATTTCGAGGATGAGGAAGAGCTGGCGGAGGCCCGCGAGATCGTCGGAGGCGGGGCGGACTACCTCGCTCTGCCCGATCGCTTCGAGATCGACGAATACAGGATGATGGAACGGTTTGCCATGAACACGGTCGACGCCGACGCCCAGGATCGATTGCTTTCCGCGCTAAGAGGCAGGCGGGTATTTCGGCAATTCAAGGACGAGGTCCTGCAACTCGACCTGGCCGATAAGTGGTATGCGTATCGGGATCAGGAGTACGAGCGCGTAGCGCTGGATTGGTGCGAGGCCAACGATATCGATTTCGACCCTGGCGGTACCGCGGCTACTTGAAGCAAAGTGGCCGATAAGGCGCCTTTACGTCACAGGGAGGTGCCTGCCGCTAAGCCTTGCTTCTGGCCCCCTTCGTGTGTAAACTGTTACACATGGCGACCAACCTTGCGATTGACGATCGGCTCCTGAATGAAGCTCTGCGCATTGGGGGCCACCGGACCAAGAAGGACACCGTCACCGAAGCGCTGATCGAGTACATCCAGCACCGCAAGCAGATCGAGCTGATCGACCTGTTCGGCAAGGTCGAGTTTGACCCGAACTACGACTACAAGCGACAGCGTCGACGTTCGTGAGGGTTCTTGTCGACACGTCCGTCTGGTCGCTGGCGCTTCGCCGCGTCCGACCCGCCCCGTCCCTCATCGTTCAGGAACTGGCGGAGCTGATACAGGAGGGTCGGGTCGTCGTCATTGGACCGATCCGCCAGGAACTCTTGTCAGGCCTCAAGGGAAACCAGCAGTTCCAAGTCTTGCGCGACCACTTGCGAGCCTTCCCCGATCTCAAGCTCGCGACCGCAGATTTCGAGGAGGCCGCTCACTTTTTCAACCGCTGTCGGTCCAAGGGCATTCAGGGATCGAACACCGATTTCCTGATCTGTGCCGTCGCGTCCAGGCTTGATCTGGCGATCTTCACAACGGATGACGAC